>NJEJ01000059.1 GCA_002255025.1 Candidatus Bathyarchaeota archaeon ex4484_135
TGTAGGTGCGTTATGAAGACCTTGAGCTTGGCCGGGAAGCCCAGGCGGGCCTTAATCATCTGCCTCTGAGTCCCTTCCCCGCAATCAAAGAGCAAGAGCTCTCCTTTTACCCTGATCGCAATCGAGGGCAGCCCTCTGTCCACCGTCGGCACGCTGCCCGAAGTGCCGAGGAACACGACCTCTAAGGACATGCCGTGGCCTCTGGGCTCCTGGGCCCGATAAAAGGACCCTGTCAGCCCGTCCCGAGGACCCTGTCCCTAAGCCTGCAGAAAGAGCACAGCTCCCCAGAGGAAGGGAGGCCGCACCTGGAGCAGGGCCTCAGGGGCGGTAGCTCGTCCTCTAGGTAGGAGGCCAGGGCTGGCCTAAGGTACTTCAGGTAGTTCCTGACCATGGCATGCATGGTGCCCGGGCTCCTGGCCTCCATCTCTTCTAAGAAGGCCCTCAACCGGTCCGTGGGGGCCGTGTTGGCGTAGGGGCAGCCGTCCTCCATGTAGGCCAGGCCCCTGAGGTCCGCGTAGGTCCTTATGTGCTCCTCTAGGCTCTCGTAGAAGGGCTTTATACGCCTCGGAACGCCCGGCAGCTCAGATGCCGATGCAGGCGTCAGCCTGACCAGTTCGCTGAAGGCACCGGACATGAAGGAGGCCAGCACGAACCTCGCCATGTCGTTCAGCGTGTGGCCCGTGGCCAGGGCATCAAAGTCCATCTCACGTGCCACGTCCGTCAGGGCATAACGCTTCAGCAGGCCGCATATAGAGCAGGGAGGCCTCCTGACCTTCCTGACGGCATCGTCGAGGTCAAAGCCATACCGGTCCTTGATGGATACCACGTGGAACTTAACGCCAAGCTCTTCAGCGGCTTTCTCGGCTGTTTCAACGCTCCTGGCCGAGTAGGAATTGCCTTTTATGCCTAGGTCGAGCGTCACGCCCTCGATTTCAAAGCCCATGCAGCCCGACAGCTTCTTGAGGACGCACAAGAGGGCCATGCTGTCCTTCCCGCCGGAAACGGCTACTAAAACCTTATCGCCAGGCCTTATGAGGTCGTAACGCCTTATCGTCCTCTCGACCTTCCTCTCGAACCAGGAGATGAAGTGCTCCTCGCAGAGCGGGAGATTAGCTTGCCTCACGAACACAGAGGCCTCTCGAGAACAGAAGCGGCACTTCTTACGGGCACCCATTTTCCTCGAAAAAGGCTTATAGCACCCTCCTTCTTAAGCCCTTACCGGGGCCGGTGGTCTAGCCTGGTAGGACGCCTCCCTCACGCGGAGGAGGTCCCCGGTTCAAATCCGGGCCGGCCCACCACACGCACCGTGTCTCTCTTTTAGGGCCAAAGGACTTAAGGCTCGATCGGGCGGTTCTGGCGGGTGGCCTGCCTTGGCCAAGCCGGGTGAAAAAGCCTCCTCGGGCCTAGATGCCTTCTTCAAGGCGCGCTCGGTAGCAGTCATAGGGGCTTCTTCCAAGCCAGGCAAGATAGGGCACGAGATACTCCGCAACCTGGCCCTCTACGAGTACAAGGGCCGTGTTTACCCGGTGAACCCTAAGGCGGACGAGATATTGGGCCTGAAGTGCTACCCGAGCGTGCTCGACATACCGGACGAAGTTGACCTGGCCGTGATAGCCGTTTCCTCCGAGCTGACGCCAAAAGTGGTAGAGGAGTGCGGCCGGAAGGGCGTGAAGGCCATAGTGATAGTCTCGGGAGGCTTCAAGGAGCTCGGGGGCAGGTACAGGCAAATCGAGGAAGAAGTGGTCAAGACGGCCCGCAGGTATGGCATGCGTATAATAGGCCCGAACTGCATAGGCATTTTTGATGGCGAGACGCGGATAGACACGTTCTTCCAATCTAGGGAACGCATGCTCAGGCCCCCGAAGGGCCCGATATCCTTTATGACACAGAGCGGCACCTTCGGCTGTACCATGCTCGAGTGGGCCGCCGAATCGGGCATAGGGATGAGCAAGTTCGTCAGCTACGGCAACCGGTGCGATGTCGATGAAGCCGACCTGATAAGGTACTTCGCGGAGGACCCGGATACCAAGGTCATAGCCATCTACCTAGAGGGCCTCTCCGACGGGCGGAAGTTCATGGAGGTCGCCCGAGAGGTGTCGCCCAAGAAGCCAATAGTGGTCCTCAAGGCCGGGCGGACGGAAGCTGGCTCTAAGGCCGCCCTCTCGCACACGGGCTGGCTGGCGGGCTCGGCAGCCATATACGATGCTGCCTTCAAGCAGTGCGGCGTCATACAGGCCGTGAACTTCGAGGAACTCTTCGACATGGCGAAGGCTCTGGCCCTCCAGCCGCCGGCCGAGGGACCCAGGGTGGCCATGGTGACCAACGGGGCTGGCCCGTGCGTCATGGCCGCAGACGCCTTGGTGGAGAGAGGCCTCAAGCTGGCCGAATATGAGCCCGTGACCCTCGAGAAACTCAGGGCCGAGCTGCCGCCCTACTGCGTACCCGGCAACCCGGTCGACCTGACGGGCTCGGCCACGTCAAGGGACTACGAGGTAGCCATGAGGGCCCTGCTTGAGGACCCGAACGTGGACTTGCTCATGCCCTTCTTCGTCTTCCAGGACACGCCTCTTGACGAGGGCATAATCGGCGTGGTGGCTGAGATGAGGGAGTACGGCAAGCCCATAGTGTGTTGTGCTGCCGGAGGCCCTTACACGCGTGAACAGGTCAGGAAGTTGGAGGAGCTGGGCGTGCCTGTTTACCCGATACCGGAGAGGGCCGTGGCAGCTGCTTACGCCCTCGTGGCCTACGGCGAGGTCAGGAGGAAGGCCCGTAAACATCAAGTCTTTTAAACCGCAGGGATAACTACTCCTGGGTGTGAAGGGTTGGCCTTAATGGATCAGATAGCGGAGAAGCTTAGGGCCCTTGAGGCCCGAGTGCCCGGAGTCGAGGCCAGCCTCGTGGCTACCTACGAGGGCCTGACCATCGCTAGTGCCCTGCCCCCGGACGTGGACGAGGAGAGGATAGCAGCCATGTGTGCTACCGTCTACGGGACGGCCGAGAGGATTTGCAATGAGCTGAACAAGGGCCCTGTCCAGATGAGCTTCGTCAGGGGGGAGGGCGGTTATATATTGGTCACGAACGCTGGCCAGAATGCTATTTTGATGGTCATGACAACTCCTGAGGCCAAGCTCGGCCTCCTGTTCCTCGAGATGAGGAGGCTGGCACAGGAGATAGCCGAGCTAGTAAGCCAGTTCTGAAGGCCCCTTGCTCCCTGTGCGGGAAAGGCTTTTCACACGGCTGGCCCGATATCCAGGGGTATTCGCTTGTCAGGGCAAGAAGGGCCTGTTATAATAGCTGACGTGAGGGAGAACAGGCTCGTCATTCTGGAGCTGAAGAGACTGGGGGCCCGGGTGGAAGAGAAAGCCATAAGCCCGGGGGATTACGTGGTTGGGGAGGCCTTCGGGATAGAACGCAAGTCCATGAGGGACTTCATACAATCTATTTTCAAGAAGAGGCTCTTCGAGCAAGTTGAAAGGCTCAGGCAAGCCTATCCTAGGTGCTGCCTCGTGGTCGAAGGGGACCCCATGAAGATAGCTGCCCTCCCGAACCCATCCGTTTTCTGGGGGGCCCTCGCCCGCCTCATAACGGACGCAGAGGTCCCGGTCATCTTCACGCCAGATGAAGCCCATACGGCCCTCTTCCTCTACGCACTGGCCAAGAAGCTGCAGGAGGAAGGCGAGAAGGTAGAGGCCCGGTATAAGCCCAAGATGATGGGCCTCAGGGAACGCCAGAGGTTCGTGGTGGAGGGCCTGCCGGGCGTGGGCCCCAAGCTGGCGGATAGGCTCCTTCGTGTCTTCGGGTCCGTGAGGGCCGTCTTCAACGCACCCGAGACTGCCCTGGCCAAGGTAAAGGGCGTGGGGCCGAAGAGAGCACGGGAGATAAGGGCCGTGATAGATGCACCTTACCCAGGCCAGGCCCGCTTGGACGAGCTAGGTGACCGATCCTAATAGGCCCAGGGCCACCAGGGGCCGTAGGGGAAAATAGCCCACGGCCAGAGCCAGGGCCACGCCGGAAAGAACAGCACCCAGGGCCAGAACCAGGGCGGGAACCAAGCCCAAGGGACCTGTGGGACCGGTGAGGGTACCGGCCACCTGACCTTGGGCGTGAAACTGGGGCAAGCTGGCCCCTCCGGATCGACTTCTACGCCTCTGAGCGTGCATTTTCCATCCGAGAAGTAAACACAATCCCTGTGTCTGGGCTGACCGGATGGTAAGGACCACATACCATTTCCAGCGATAGCACGAAAATATTTAAGCTTTCCCTTGGCCCGCCAGGAGCCTTATTATCCTCGGCCATATGTATTCTGCCACGTGCCTGTTAGCTCCTCCGCCGTGGACGATCACGTACTTGCCATCGCACAGCTCGTCCGCTAGAGCCTTTACCTCCTCCACGAGCCTTATGAAGAAGTCCCTGCTCAGGCCAAGGCTGCCGTAATCGTTCTTGTGCGTGTCGTGGCCTAGGAAGTGCACTATCATCTCAGGCCCGAAGGCCCTAACGGTCGGGAAGACGGCTCTCACCTTATCCATGTAGGCCTCGTCGCTCGTGGACCAACCTACGTCCACGCATATCTTGGTCCCGCCGTCTTCTACCACGTCTTGATGGCAGAAGCAGATGTGCAGCACATCTCTGTTGCCCATCAGCACCTCGCGGGCACCATCGGCGTGGTGGGCATCCGTATCCAAGTAGGCCAGCCTCCTGAGGCCGAGCTCCTTCAGCCTGACGAGGGCTGGCCCTATGCAGGACAAGTAGGTGCCTCCCCAGGCGTAATCCCTGTGGGCGTGGTGGCCAGCGGCGACCATGAAGACGACAGCGTTATCCAGCTCGCCCTTCCAGACCATCTCACAGGCTTTGACGAAGCCCCCAACCGTCAGCCTGGCCCCCTCATAGTACCAGGCCCGCTTGACACGCTCAAGGTAATCGGGCGTGTGGACCTTGGCCAGCAAGCCCTCGAGGACGGGCTCCGGCCTTATTACGCGGATGCCCGGGACCTCCCGTTCCAGCTTGGCCAACAGCTCTGGAAAACGCTCGTACCTGTTGCCTATTATGGGCCAGCTGTACCTGGCGAAGAACTCATGGAAGAACACGCCCGTCGTCAAGGCCCACCGGACGGGGCGACGGGGCTGATATATCTTTCGCTGAGCCACAAGATATTTATGAGCCATCACGCCCAGGGGCACGGAGGTAAAAATGACATCAGCACCTCTCGTTCACAGGTTTAATAAGGCTGTTTTCGAGCTTGAGGAGGAGAAGGCCTTTGAATATGCCGCCATGGCCTCGGAGCTGGCCAAGAGGGGCGTCAAGATCATAAGCTTCGGGATAGGGCAGCCCGACTTCCAGACGCCAGAGCATGTGGTAGAAGAGGCCGTAAGGGCCCTCAAGGCTGGCTTCACGAGGTACGTGCCCCCGCCCGGCATACCAGAGCTGAGGGAGGCCATAGCTGAGCACGCATCTGAGTTCACGGGCACTGGCGACATAAGGCCCGAGGAAGTAATGGTCCTGCCAGGTGCCAAGCCTGGCCTCTTCTTCACCATAACGGCCTTCGTGGGCCCGGGGGACGAGGTCATGGTGCCCGACCCGGGGTTCCCGATCTACGAGTCCGTGGTGAGGTACGCTGGCGGCAAGCCTGTCTTCTGCGAGCTTAAGGCCGAGGAGGACTTCAGGATGAAGCCCGAGCACGTCCAGGAGCTCATAACGGGCCGGACGAAGATGATAATCCTGAACTCGCCCCACAACCCGACGGGTGCCATGTGCCATCCATCCGACATAAAGGGCATCTTGGAGCTGGCCCAGGAGAAGGGCATAATAGTCCTGTCGGACGAGGTCTATGACCACTACGTCTACGGGGAAGTGCCGTTCAAGAGCGTGTTGAGCGATCCGGATTGGCGTGATTTCGTCATCTACGTGAACAGCTTCAGCAAGACGTGGTCCATGACGGGCTGGAGGCTGGGCTACGTCATAGCTGACCGGGAGGTCGTGAAGAGGCTATCCCTCATGGCCGTAAACAGCTACTCCTGCACCTGCTCTTTCGTCCAGAAGGCTGGCGTGGCAGCCCTTAGGGGCCCCATGGACTTCTTCAAGGAGGTCTTGTCCGAATACAGGCGTAGGCGTGACCTGGCTGTGAAGCTGCTGAGCAGCATACCGGGCGTCGAGGTCAAGCCAGCACCTGGGACCTTCTACCTCTTCCCGTCCGTGAAGGAGATACTGGCCCAGACGGGCCTGAGCACGGAAGAACTGGCCATCAGGGTCCTGAAGTCGAAGGGCGTGGTCATAGAGCGGTTCAAGGAGGCCGTGGAAGAGCTCTTATCGGCTTCTTAAGGCCAGGAGGCAGAAGGCAAATAAGGTCCCGGGGAGGCCAGCTCACCGGTGGCGGCCGTGAAGATAGAATCCATACCGCTTGAACTGCCGGAGGGCAGCAACATAATAATAGGCATATCACATTTCATAAAGACCGTCGAGGACCTCTACGAGGCCCTGAAGAACTCCGTCCCTGGCGTAAAGTTCGGCATAGCTTTCTGCGAGGCCAGCGGCCCCTGCTTGGTCAGGCGGGAGGGCAACGACGAGGAGCTTCTGAAGGCCGCCACGGAGAACGCCCTGAAGATAGCTGCTGGCCATGTCTTCGTCATACTCATAAGGGATGCTTATCCGATAAACGTGCTTAACGCCCTTAAGGCTGTCCCAGAGGTCTGCACTATATTGTGTGCGACGGCCAACCCCGTCAGGGCCGTGGTCTTCGAGGACAAGGACGGCAACAGGGCCCTGCTGGGCGTCATAGATGGCTTCAGAACCAAGGGCGTTGAGGGCCCAGAGGACGTGAAGGAGCGTAAGGAGTTCTTACGCAAGATAGGGTACAAGCTCGGCCCTTAGGCCAGCTCCCTGATGGCCTTCAGGACCTCCCGGGCTGGTGCGTCCGTCCTGATGCCCTGGGGGTCAAAGTGCGTCCTGGAAGCCCACCAGCCACGTTCCCTCAGGGCCCTGACGAGGCCTTCTATGGAGGGCGTTCTCAGGTCGAAGGCATCGCAGAGCTTCTGGACCGCGTAATAGGCCGGAGGCCCCTCGGCCTCCCCGGTTATGAGCTCTAAGAGCCTCTTGGCCCTGCGGCTCACCCAAGGCGTCTCGGCCAGCTGGCGGGCCACGCTCGAGCAGAAATCCCGGTCGAATATCCGGCCCGTCCATAAGGGGCCAGATATGAGCCTTTTGGAACCGCAGTAGGGGCATTCGGCAGCTATCGGCTTCCCAAGGCCCCTAATGACCTCCCTCTCGTGGCAGGAAGGACAGTGTGCTATATAGCCTAAGTTCGAGATGCTCTCGTTCGCCTTGCCCTGCCCCTTCTCGAGCAGGCAGTAGGCCCTGGCGTAGTGGTCGGTGGCGTGGCAGAGCAGGGGCATTATGCCCATGTCGTGGGCCGAGGCCACCCGGGCGAGGGCACCTAAGAGTATCCGGACCGCCAGCTCCTTAGAATAACCGGTCCTGATGGGTACGGCACCGTACTTCCTCAAGCAGGCGTTCACGTGGACCCCGCACAGCGGGGCCATGTCCGTGGCCGTGAGGGCCAGCAGCCCCCTGGACCTGAGGGCCCTGACGGCCGAGTCCATGAATGGTGCTGGCGAGCCGAAAGGGTCTAGGTCTATATAATCGAACCTCTGGCCTGGGGCACTGAAGGCCGTAAGGAGGACGTTGGCATCGGAGAGCCGGACGCCCACCTTCTCCTGCACGCCGCTGAGCCTTATGTTCTCCTCGCTCAGCCGGACCGCATTCGGGTTCAAATCGCCCATTATGACCTCGCTGACGCCCGGGACCTCAAGTGCGAACCTGATGCCTCTTATACCGCAGCCACAGAGGGGCTCACAGGCCCTGATCGGCCTGCCGGCCATCTCGGAGAAGGTCCTGAGGACTAGAACGGCCACATCCCTGTTTAGTGCCATGACGGGGTTGTAGAACACGGTTGCCCTCTTCGGTGCCCTCACCTCCTCAGCCGGGACAAGCACCTCGGCCAGTCCTTCCCGGACCTTCTTGACCGGGAAGCCGAGCTCGCTGGTCGGCATGGGCCTCAGCTTATCAGGTCGGGGGGCCAGCCTTAAATGAGATGGGCTCGGCACGGGCCGTCTTCCTCACGGGCCGGCCTGGCGTAGGGAAGACCACGGTCCTCATGAAGGTCGTGGAGGCCCTGAGGCGTGAGGGCCTGAAGGTAGGCGGCATGGTGAGCCGGGAGGTCCG
>NJEJ01000060.1 GCA_002255025.1 Candidatus Bathyarchaeota archaeon ex4484_135
GGACTACGGCATAGAGATCGTGGTGGACGTCCGCCACTTCCCGACCAGCAAGAACCCCGACTTCAAGCGTGAGGCTCTTGAGGTCTGGCTGCCGGAGAACGGCATAAGGTACATCTGGCTCGGCGACCTCTTGGGCGGCTATAGGCGTGGAGGTTACGAGCGGTACATGGGGACGCCTGCCTTCCGCGAGGGCATAGAGAAGCTGCTCCAGATAGCTCGCGAAGGCCGGACCTGCATAATGTGCATGGAGAGGAACCCCAAGTACTGTCACAGGCGTTTCATAGCGGCTTACCTAGAGGCCATGGGCGTCCAGGTCGTGCATATCCTGAGGCGGAAGGCGGCCGACCTGGCTGGCTTCGCAGAGGGCTCAGGAACTTGACCCTAGGGCCGTTGGTACATGTGCTCCGGACCCAGCCTTAATAGTGATGGAGTGCCTGAAGGCCGTGGGGCCCTTGAAGCCTATCGGTAGGCCGCTGATACGCATAGGAACTGACGTGGACCTCCCCCTGGTGGGTGCTATAGCCTTTGGCCTCATAGACAGAGGCACGAACGTCATCCAGGTCAGGCCCACGAGCTTGTGCCCGCTCTCCTGCCCGTTCTGCTCCACCGACGCTGGCCCTAATTCACGCCACAGGGCGGCCGAGTATATGGTCGATCTGGACCTCATGCTGGATTGGTTCAGGTACCTGGCCCGCTTCAAGGGCCTGAAGGGCCTTGAGGCCCACATAGACACCGTGGGCGAGCCAGCTACTTACCCGCACCTCATAGAGCTCGTCCAGGGCCTCTCGGACGTAGAGGGCGTGGAAGTCATATCCATGCAGACCAACGGCGTCCTCTTAGACGAGGAGGACATAGGAGAGCTGGAGGACGCTGGCCTATCGAGGATAAACCTGTCAATACACGCCTTAGAGCCCAAGTTGGCCAGGGAGATGGCTGGTACGGACAAATACGATGTCGAGAGGGTGCTAGCCTTAGCCGAGGCCATAGCCGGGTCCCGGATAGACCTGCTCATAGCACCCGTATGGGTCCCGGGCATGAATGACGAGGAGATACCACGCATCGTGGAGTTCGCCCTTAAGATAGGGGCTGGAAAGAAATGGCCTCCCCTCGGCATCCAGAAGTACCTAGCCCACAGGAGGGGCCGCAAGCCACCTGGCGTCAAGCCCATGAGCTGGAAAGCCTTCTACAGGGCCCTACGAGCTCTAGAAGCCAAGTACGGCGTCAAGCTGGTCCTGAGGCCCGAGGACTTCGGCATGAGGAAAATCCCCCTCTTGCCAGCACCCTTCAGCCCGGGGGAGGTCGTGAAGGTCAAGGTCATGGCCCCTGGCTGGCTGAAGGGGGAGGCCACGGGGGAGGCCAGGGGGAGGGCCATCACGCTCCTCGGGGCCCAGGGGCTCGAGCCGGGCACGACGGTCTTGGCACGCATCGTCAGGGTCAAGCACACCATATACTTGGCCGAGCCCCTCTAGGCCCGCCGGATGAAGTAGCCGGATGAAGTAAGGGTAAAATAAGGGGCCTGAAGTGGAAAAAGGCGGAGCGGGCCGGTAGATCAGCCTGGTAGATCGCCGCCCTTGCAAGGCGGAGGTCCCGGGTTCAAATCCCGGCCGGTCCACCACTCTTTTCCTTCAAAAAGAAGCCCTTGGCTTGACAGCAATGCTTAATGGTCCCTTCTCCGGCATCACCGGGCGTGAGGGCCATGACATGCAAGGGCCAGCTCATAATAAGGCCGTTCGTTGAAGGCCGGGATGAGATAGCGTGGGTGAGCATCACTAATGAGTACCTGAGCCACTTCCTTGGACCCGATTACATTCCTAGAAGCCAGGAAGACATGGAGTGGCTCAAGAAATCGCCCTGGTACAACCCTGACGGGATGTTCGTGGCCGAGCTAGAGGGCGAGCCCATAGGGGCCATCAGCGTCGACGTAGATGAGCGTGCGGGGAGGCGGCACGGCACGATAAGCATCGAGCTACGCCTCCGCTACGTGGGGACCGAGTACGAGAGGCAGATGCTCCTCTTCAGCCTCGAGAATCTACGCTTGAGAGGTATCCCGTACGCTAGGACTTGGGTCAGGGACAACATGGTGGAGCGGATAAAGCTGTTGGAGGCCGAGGGCTTCAAGAAGGTAAGGTCCTTCAGCATGATGAAGATGAGGTTAAGCGAGTTCAAGCACGAGATCGGTGAGTGCAGGCACATCTGGTTTAGGCCCATAGAGCCGACCCGTAATAGCGATATCGGGCTCCTGACCTTCCTCCTAAATGAGGCCTTCAAGGGCCAGTTCGGCTTCAGGCCGACCACGGTCGAGGAGAACAAGGCCTGGCTGAGCCAGCCCAGCAAGGAGCTCTACGGCGTATTTGCTTACTGGGACAAGACACCCGTTGGCTACATAGTGCTCGAGGTGAGCAAGAAGCTCGTTGAAGCCGGGAGGAAGGTCGGCGAGGTCAGCTCTATAGGAGTTCTAAGGCCCTATAGGCGTCTCGGTGTAGGTACAGCCCTCCTGTTGGAGGGCCTCAAATGGCTCAGGGAGTATGGCATAGAAGAGGCCATGTTGGAGACCGATGATGATAACCCCACGAAGGCCAAGAGGCTATACGAGAAAGTAGGCTTCAAGGTGGCGTACAAAGAGTTCGTCTATGAGAGGCCCGTAAGCCTGCATTAAATGAGAAATAAATCCGGTCGATTGAGACGCCCATCTTAGGGCCTTAATATCTTCACCACAGATTCTCCCTCAACGGCCTGCACGGTCAGGATACGCACGTCATGACCCTTGAAGGGCAGGGGGCCGGGCGTTATGACCACGTACTGGACGCCCGAACTCTCCACGGCCGATAAGAAGGCTTCGGCCAGCCTTTGCCTGTTCACTGGGTCGAGGTGCACGTCGTATTCGTCTATGGCCCTGAAAGGCGATTTGACGTGCTGCTGCAGGGCCAACAAGAAGGCCACGGTCGCCACGCTCCTCTCGCCCCCGCTCTGCGTGTAAACATCGAGCGGGACAGGCTTAGCACCCCTGAAGCCGACTTTTATCTCGATACCTGCTTCCTCTATGTCATCCGCGTTCACCAGGATAACAGATCCATCGCCCTGGAGCCTAGACAATATGGCCCTGAACCGTGCATCAACATCGTCCACCATCTTCCCCACGACAGAACGCCAGGCCTCCATACGCTTCCTGACCTCCTCCATGGCTTTCTCCCTGTTTTCCCTCGCCCTCCGGGCCTTCTCGGCCAGTTCATCGTACAGCTTGGAGTAACGCTCGTACATGCGTTCTACTTCCTCTGTCACGTCCCTGTAGGCCAGCAGTTGGCCTTCCACGTGCCTGAACTCTTCCTCAACCTCTCTTGAGGACCTGCTGACCGGGATCCTAGGCCCCAGGGCTTCAGCCCTGGCCAGCAGGTCCCTTAGCTTGGCCTTCTTCAGCCTCAGCTCGGCTTCCAGGTCTCTTATGGCTGAGAGGAGCTGTTCCCTCTTGAACCTGAGGACCTCAGACCTCACCCTGGCCTCTACCAGCCTGTCAGATAGGCTGAATGCCTCTGCCTCCAGCTCTAGGGCCTTAGAGAAAGCTCTTCTGGCCTTTTCGCTTGATTCCTCAAGCAACCGAGCTAGCTCAGCCCTGAGGTCAACTGAGGAACCCGGCTTGAAACCCAATTCAGCAGCAATAGCTTCCCAGAAGCTCCCTTCTATTCCTGGGTTGGCAGATAGCTTCAGCAGTAGCTCGACCTTAGCACTCCGGGCCCTTTCTTCGAAGGCCTCCTCCATCTTCCTCCTTGCTACTTCCCTTAGCTCTGCTAGGCGAGCCGATAACTTCTTTATGCGGTCCTCTAGGACGGACAGCTCCGACTCAGCCTCGGATAACTCAGATCTATTGGCCTTAAGGCCTTCTTCTATTTTCGCGATATCTGTCTCAACCTCGGATACACGGGCCCATGCTAACTCACGTTCTAAGAACTCCTTCCTCATGGTTAACTGCTTCTTCTCCTGGTAACGTTCGTACTGCTCACGCCAGTATTCAAGCGTCTGCCGGGCGTTCTCCAATAACTCCTTAATGGCCTTCTCCTCGCTCAGGGCTTTTTCCAATTTCTTCTTGGCACTCAGGACTCTACGCCTGAAATCAGCTAAGCCTGCCGCTTCTTCCATGAGGAGAAGGCGTTGCTGGGGCCCTAGAGCGGCGAATCGTTCTACCATGCCCTGATGCATTATTATCAGCATGTTCTCTGGGTCAACTCCCAGCTTGGCCAATAGCCTCCTGATTTCTTCTCTCGTGGCAGCCACGCCATCTAGCTCGAACCAGTAGCGGCCATCGGACCTGAGGACCCTCGTGAGCACTATGTAGTCCTTCTTCACGCGTGGTATGGGCCTACGGCCCTTCCTGGGCGAGTTATCAAGGATGAGCGTCACGCGGGCGTATTCCTCTCCCCACCTTATCAGGTCCCTCAGGCGTCTCGAGCGTTCCGTATGAGATTGGCCTAAGGCGAGTGATATGCCCAATAATATGCTAGATTTACCGGCCCCGTTCGGGCCGCATATGACGTTTATTCCGGGCCCTAAGGGTATCCGGGAGTATTTGTGGCTCATGAAGTTCTCGAGAATCACCTCCTTTATGAACATCTCTCACGTCCTCCTGTTCTTACTCGCCTAGAGCAGGCGGCCAGGAGGGCACTAATAAGCCTGCTTAACGCACTTATGACCTCCCGATCGGGAGGCTAGGAGAACTGTACCTCTTGGCCTGAGGGCCATTTAGTAGAACTTCGGCCTGCTTGCCGCTTTCTGAAGGCTTAGCTCCTCGAGGAACCCGATGATTTGGTCCTCAAAAGCCCTCAGCACCTTGAGCAGGCTAGTTGCTTCTGCATATAGCATGTCGTAATTTATCTTCACACCTCCCCTGACCAGGAGGCCTTGTGCTATCCTGTTCCTGAGCCTTACGGCCCTTTTCAGGGCTTCACCTACCTCTGGTTCTATGATGCCTTCCCTAACGCATATCGCCACGGCCTCGGAGTAACTAGCGGCTGAGCTTATGCCCATGGCAGCTACTATGTACCTGCAAATGCCTGCCACAGCCTCGATCACAGATCTCAAGTGATCCTCGAGGAGCCTGCTCAACATGGGAGATCTCTTCACGACATCTACATCAAGCTTTAGTATGTAACGCTCTAGGAAGTTGGATTTTAACCTTATGACTTCTAATTTCCTCTCGAGCAAGGCCGTATCTGGCTTAGTTAAGCGTGGTAGGCTCTGGGCCTCACCAAGAGGCCTTTTGTAGAAGACGTTTAGCTCGTCAACAAGCCTATCCTTATAATCTTCCTTGTCCAACAACACTATGCCGTGTCTAACGACTTCTTCCTTTAGGTAGGGTCCTGCCTTCTCCATGTCCACAAGGTCCACCCACGTCTCAGGGATGTTGAGAACAAACGCTAATTCGGTAATTGCACGACGCAAGGCTGCTTCTCTGTCGGCACCCTCTCTTATCTTCACGGCTAACTTCAAGCCTTGATAGCTGAAGCCTCCCCTGGCCAGGGGGCCTACCACGGCCGCGAAGACTATATCGTCTTGGCTCCTGAGGACTTCCGTGATCTTCTTGATGAGAGGGCCTGTTAGGATCAATGGCCTCCTATATATCACTGCCACCACCCACTACTCTTCAGTAACTGAGTTCCGCTCCTCTTCCCCTTTTAAGCGTAATGTAGCTCTTTACTTAAACACAAATTCATTACTCAAGAACAAGGAACAAGTTTCCCGGATCAGGGCAACATGTTGGCTACTCTACTCGCCGCATCTCTGATCCTCACCAAGAACATGGCCAAGTTCACGGAGCTGTCCGCCACAGCTAAGAGGAATCCTCTTCCAGCTTCTTGGACGGCTATTACGTTGCTCTCGGTCCTGACGACGGCATTCTTAAAAGCCCCAGACTTGGCTTTCTCGAGAAAAGGCTTCATGCAGTTTAACACATCTAGCACATCAGGGCCCTTTAGGCCCATTCTCCTCTCGTCGAGGCCCGTCCTGTACCACCTGAGGAGCTCAGATCCGGTGCTGCTGACCACCATGATGAAGAGGACGCCCGGAAGAGATGTAAGGCCTTGAACGGCCTCCCTCAGGGCTGCTTCTATACTTACCTCAGGCATCGTAGTCGTGGCCAGACCCCATAGCGTCCTGTCACGGCCGCGTGACATGGCTCCCCCCGGTTGAGGCTGGGATCACCAGTTAATAAGCACGGGCGGAACCCGGCAAATCTTAAATGATGCTCCCTGCAAGAGCCCATGGGGAGACCATGGTAAAGTTCCCAAGCGAGGAATGGATAAAGGCCTTCAAGGAGGAGTTGAACAAGAACAAGGCCTATGAAGAAGCAGCCAAGGACTGGGAAGGCGATTTCCTCTTCATCGTGACGCCCGACGAAGGCCTCGACCGCGAGTACGTCTTCTACGTGGATTTGTACCACGGGAAATGCCGTGAGGCTTGCATGGTGCCTGACAGGGAGGCCAAGAAGGCAGCCTTCATCTTTGAAGGGCCTTATTCGAACTGGAAGAAGCTGATAAGAGGCGAGCTAGACCCGATAAAGGGCCTTCTGACCCGTAAGTTCAAGCTGAAGGGGAGCATGGCTAAGATACTCCGCTACACGAAGGCTGCTGCCGAGTTGGTTAGGACGGCGAGCAAGGTCCCAACTGAATTCGTCTAGGCCCGCGGGACCAGCATAATGGGCCCCTGAGAGGTGGTCGTCTTGTGGGAGATCACCTTACCCAGGACCATAGTGACGGGCGAGAACGCCTTAGAGTACCTAGAGGGCCTGGGAGGCCATAAGGCCCTCGTCATAACGGACCAGGTCATGAGGTCCCTTGGCATTCTGGACCGGGTGCTCGAGAGGCTGAGGAAGGCTGGCCTTGAGGTCGAGGTCTTCGATCAGGTCGAACCCGAGCCCTCGAAGAGGATCGTCATGAAGGCCGTTGAGGTCGCCCGGTCCTTCGAGCCGGACTGGATAATAGGGCTTGGCGGCGGGAGCTGCATGGACGTGGCCAAGGCCGTCTTCGTCCTATATGAAAGGCCAGACGTGGCCCTCGAGGACATAAGCCCGCTCGTCGAGCTAGGCCTGAGGAAGAAGGCCAGATTGCTCAACATACCTACCACGAGCGGGACGGGTGCGGATGTCACGTGGGCCATAGTCATAACGGACGAAGAGGTGAAACGCAAGATGGAACTGGCCTCCAGGGAGGTTGTCGCGGACATAACGGTCCTCGACCCAAGCCTCCCGGCGTCCATGCCCCCACGCCTGACGGCCGACACGGGCATAGATGCCCTGACACACGCCATAGAGGCCTACACTTCCCAGTGGCGTAATGACTTCTCAGATGCCTTAGCTCTCTGGGCCATAAGGACCATATTCAAGTACCTGCCGAGGGCCTACGAGAACGGCCAGGACATGGAGGCCCGGGAGAAGCTGCACAACGCAGCCACCATGGCCGGGATAGCGTTCGGCAACGCCCAGATAGG
>NJEJ01000061.1 GCA_002255025.1 Candidatus Bathyarchaeota archaeon ex4484_135
AACACGAAGCCTATATCACGGTCCTCGGGCGGGACGCCACGCATGGGCTTGCCGCCTATGTATATCTCGCCCTCGTCGGGCTCCAGTATGCCCGCTATGAGCCTGAGGAGCGTGGTCTTCCCACAGCCGGACGGGCCTAAGATGCAGAAGTACTCGCCGTCCTTGACGTGGAGGTTCACGTGGTCGACGGCCACAATACGGCCGCCCTCGAACGTCTTCGTCACGTTCACGAGCCTGACGTCCGGCAGGGCCATCACCTCCTCGTGGCATACCTCAGGGCCAAGAGGAGGCCGTAGCAGAGGAGGCCGTAGCAGACGAATATGAGTATGGCGGAGGCGAAGGCAGCCGCATGGACGGATGCCTCCATCCACTCCACTATGAGGACGGGGACGGTCCTAGCCGTCCCCATGACCACTATGGTGGCCCCCGTCTCGCTGAGGCTCCGCGTGAAGGCCATCACGGCCCCGGCGAACAGGCCGGGCCCTATAAGGGGCAGGACTACTGTCCTGAAGGCCGTCAGAGGAGGTGCCCCAAGCGTCCTAGCGGCTTCCTCCAAGGACGGGTCCACGTTCCTGAGGGCAGCCACCAGCGTCCTGACCACATACGGATAAGTGAACGTCACGTGCGTGAGGACTATGAGCCAGAAGCCCGTCTCAAACAGGCCGAGCCCTCTGGGCCCCCAGAACAAGTAGACGGAGAAGCCAAGGGCAGCCGTCGGTATGACGAGGGGCACGTCCACTAGCATGTCCAGCAGCTTGTTGAAACGGCCCCAATCCCGCCTGACTATGAGGATGGCCATGCAGAGGCCCAGGACGAGGTTCACGGCCGTGGCGAGGAAGGCGACTTCAAAAGAGGTCATGAGGCTGTCCACGAGCAGCTTCCACTTCTCGTCTTCTGCCAAGAAGACCTCATGGGAAACCAAGGGCCAGAACCTCACGACGTAAGGTATGGAGAAGCACGACGGCAGTATTATGAGCGAGCCCAGGAAGGAAATGGTCCCTATGTCCCTGAAGGCCCTCTGGGGCTTCCCGCTTAGCTTCCGCTCTACCTCTGGCCAGGCCCCTCTGAAGGGCAAGCCGAACTTCTCCGCCACGAACCTCATGGCACCCAGCATGGCAAGACCCACCAGGACCAACAGCATGCTAAGGAAGGCGGCCGAGGCCACCAGCCTCCTCTCGTGCATGGCCACCACGGCCAGGGGGGCCGTCTCGACTAGGCCAGCCACGATCATGGTGGCTCCCGTCTCGCCCAGGCTCCTCGTGAAGGCGAGTATGGCACCGGCCATTATGCCCGGAAGGGACAGCGGTGCCGTTATGGTCCTGAAGGTCGTGAAGGAAGGTGCCCCAAGCGTCCTGCTGGCGTGCTCGTAGGTCACATCGACGCCCTCTATGACGCCTACAAGGGACCTGACTATGTAGGGGAACGTGAACGTCACGTGCGTGAGGACTATGAGCCAGAACCCACGGGTCAGCAGGCCAGCTGGGCGGCCGAACAGGGGCCCGAGGCCATAGCCAGTGGCCCAGAAGAGGACCATAGAGGCACCCAGGGCTGCTGATGGGACGCCCATGGGCAAGTCCACCAGGGCGTCGAGGAGCCTGCGGCCCTTGAACTCGTACCGGGCCAACAGGAGGGCCAGGGGAACGCCCACGATCAAATCTATAACTGTTGTTATGAAGGCCACCTGGAAAGAGATCCTTATGGCATCTATCATCCTGAACCACCTTATGTTGCCTGAAACGGGGTTCTTGAACACGAACTCGACGATCTCGTTCCAATCCGTCACGACATACACGAAGAGGAAGAGGGTCGGGAGCAAGATCATGAGGATGAAGAAGACGAGGGCCATGATGTCGAAAAGCGTCCTGAAGGCCTTCCCGGAGATCTTCTTCTCGAGCTCACGTGCGTTCAGGCACCCCACCTCCTACGGCCTGCAGGCCAGCCATAGGTCGGGCAGCAGGAGGACCACTTTGCCCCTCATGCCCGACGGGTCAAGTATCTTGCACGACACCTCCAGCTCCACGCCATTTTGCTCGTTGAAGATCTCCGGGTCAAGCGGGACCGTCTCGTTCGTCGGCCTGAAGCCGTACTTCATGGCCTTGGCCTGTATGTCCGCTCTGAGCAGGAACCTGAGCAACAGCCTGGCCACCCGGACCTGCTCATCCGTCACCCAGGGTGCGTTCAGTATGCAGAACGGGTGGTCGCTCAGCAGGGTGCCTTCCTCCGGGTAGACGGCCACCAATTTGCCCCACCTCACGCCTATCCTGTTGTAGAATATCACGAGGTTCTCGTAAGCCACGACCACGTTCTTCTTCTCGGGCCCCTCAGAGGCCATGGAGTCGACGAGGAAGCCCGTGCTGCTCATGTAGTCAACGGCCCTCGATTCTATGGTCCTTATGAACTCCCTGACGGTCTCGTTCGTCATGTCATCGACCGTCAAGTCGGCCGGGTCCTTGCCCGTGGCGGCCACGAACTCGAGGAGGACGGCCATGAGGCCGGAGTTGGAGAGGAAGGGGTCCGTGTGTGCGAACTTCACGTCCTTGCCTTCCTTCACCAACTCGTAGAGGCCTCTAAAGCCCGTTATGTTCCAGGATGCCTGCAGGTGCTCCCACGTTATTATGACTATCGGGGACGAGACGAGCGGTTCCCATTCCTTGACTATGGGCCCGTATTTCCTAACCAAATCCGGGTGGTCCTGCTCCCACAGGTAGTTCATGAGCGGTATCCACACCGAGGAGGCAGGGCTCCAGATGACCGGTTTTATCTGGCCGAGCAGTATCTGGCTCATGGATTTCCCGGAGCCCATGGGTATGCATATGACCCTCACGGACCTGTGGAAACGGGCCTCATACCATTCCTCGAACTCGGGCACGACGGCTTCTATCCACTCCCTCTTCTCAGACCCGTAAACCATTATGATTTCTATGGAGCCCACGCCGGGCGAGATGCGTTTCCCGACCTCATACCCCAACATGAAGCCTATGGCCAGGCCTAAGAGCAGAGCCACCACGATTGCTCTTAGTGTTCCCCGCCTCCTCGCTGGCATTTCTAAACCGCTGGCTCAGTAGCCTATTAAGGCTTCCCCTCAATCCTTCAGGCCGAGGTCATAACGCCTATCCACCATTTCCTCGGCCTCAGGGCCCGTGCCTATCAAGGTGACGGGGACGCCCAGCTCCTTCTCGATCTTAAGGACGAACTCCCTGGCCCTGGCAGATAGCTCGTTGAAGTCCCTGGCACCCGCACACTCCGGGAAGAGCACGTCAATCTTCGTCAGGGCTACCTGGGTGGCACCGTTCAGCATGATGGCCCTACGTGCCAGATCGAAGTTGAACGGTGCCACCCTCCTCTTGCGGCCCGTGACGGACGCCACCTCCACCCAGCCCCTACGCTCGGCCTCCTCCTGGCTGAGCTCGCCTGGCAGTGGGCCAGCACCGACCCTGGTCACGAAGGACTTGAAGACCACTATGACCTCATCTACCTTAGTGGGCCCCACGCCCACGTCAGAGCATATGGCTGAAGCCGTTACGTCCTTGGAGGTCACGTAGGGATACGTGCCGTGGTAGAGGGACAGGAAGGTGCCCTGTGTGCCCTCGAGGAGAACCTTCTTGCCCTCATCTATGGCCTTGTTGACCTCGAGAGGCACATCGGTCAGGAAGTCCTTCAGCTTAGGCTCATCTCGGGCCAGCTTGGCGGTCCTCAAGGCCCTATCGGCATTACAGGGGCCGCACCCGGAGCCCGTGGTCCCTATCTTCTCCTTGAGGTAGCCCTTCCTGTCCGCCTGCTTGTGCTTCTCCTCTATCACGGCACAATTGGGGTCGAGGCCCACACGCCCCCTTGCGTTCACTTCCTCCACTTCCTTGAGGAGCACATCCGGGTCGACGAGGACACCAGGCCCTATCAGGAGCCTGCAACGCTCGTTCACGAAGGCGGAGGGCAGCATCCTCATTATGTACTTGCGGCCCTTGAACACGACCGTGTGGCCAGCGTTCGGTCCGACACCGCCTCTTGCGGCCAGGTCGAGGTCATCCTCAAGAGCTAAGTAGGATATGACCTTTCCCTTGCCGGTGTCCCCGAAGAAGCCGCACACTACCACCGTGCAGGGCAAATTCCTTCCCTCGCCACAGGCACGTCAGCTGGCTAACTTAAAAGCGGATTGGGATAACACCTGGGAGGGTGCCCTCGCCCTTGCCCGTCCTGCCGATAGACACGGGCCGGTACGGCACACCAGAGATGGTACGCATCTTCGAGGAGGAGAACAGGCTGAGGAAGATGTTGCTCGTCGAGGCTGCCCTAGCTAAGGCACATGCCGAGGTAGGCAACATACCTGCCGAGGACGCAGAGCGGATATGGCAGGTCGCCACCTCCGGGGCCGTCAAGCTGGAGCGTGTGAAGGAAATCGAGGCCGAGACAAGGCACGAGACCATGGCGGTCGTGAGGGCCCTGGCTGAGGCCTGCGGGCCCAGCGGCCGCTACGTCCACCTTGGTGCCACGAGTTCCGACATACTCGATACGGCCCTGGCCCTCCAACTCAAAGAGGCCCTTGACGTATTAGAGGACAGGCTGGCCCGATTGTTGGCCGTGCTGGCCGAGCTAGCCGAGGAGCACGAGGAGACCGTCATGGTGGGCCGGACGCATGGCCAACACGCACTCCCCATAACGCTCGGCTTCAAGTTCGCTGTCTGGGCAGCCGAGGTCATGAGGCACCTCGAGAGGCTGGCTCAGTGCCGGGAGAGGGTCCTAGTCGGCAAGATGAGCGGTGCGGTCGGAACCATGGCTGGCTTCGGCCCGAGGGCCCTCGAGATACAGAAGCGTGTCATGTCCATCTTGGGCCTAAAGCCAGCCGAGATCTCGACGCAGATAGTCCAGAGGGACCGCTTAGCCGAACTCATATGCCTCCTGGCCATGATGGCCTCGACGCTCGACAAGATGGCCACGGAGGTCAGGGAGCTTCAGAGGACGGAAATAGGCGAGTTAGCCGAGCCCTTCAACGAGCGGGCTCAGGTGGGCTCTTCGACCATGCCCCACAAGAGGAACCCGATCACGTGCGAGCGTATCTGTGGCCTCGCGAAGGTCGTGAGGGGCTTGGTCATCCCGGCCCTGGAGAACATACCTACCTGGCACGAGAGGGATCTGACGCAATCCTCTGCCGAGCGGTTCATCGTGCCTGAGGCCCTCATCCTCGTGGACTACATGGTCCACCTGATGATAAGGGTCCTCTCGGGCCTAGAGGTCAGGCCCGACCGGATGGCCGAGAACCTGGCCCTGACCAAGGGCCTGATAATGTCGGAGGCCCTCATGCTTGAACTCACGAGGCGTGGCATGGCCAGGGACGATGCCTACAGGCTCGTCAGGAGCCTGTGCCTGAAGGCCATCAAGGAGAACAGGCCCTTCAAGGAGGTCGCCATGGAGTCCGAGGCCGTAAAGGCCCTGATGGAGCCTGAGGAACTCGAGGCCATATTGAGGCCGGAGTGCTACCTCGGGACGGCCATTCAACAGGTCGAGAAGATCGTGGAGATGGCTAGGAATTTCCTGGCGAAGATGTCTTCAAAGGGGCCTGAATGACGGACGTGAGCATGCTTAACACTGTCCCTTCGACCAGCCGAAAAAGACTTATAGGCTGGGTCTCCGCCACCCTGGGTGTCCTAGGTTGGCGGTTGAGCCCTGGCAGAGGGCCGAGGTCCCCGGGACGGTGAAGGCCACGCCCATAAAGAGGCCCGAGGTCGTGGCAGCTCTTCTGAAGAAGGCCAAGAGGCCCATAATGATAATAGGGCATGAGGCCATGGAGATGGAATTCGGGGAAGGTACCACATTCCTCGACCTCTTGGTCGAGCTGGCCAAGAAGGCCGGATTGCCCGTCGTGGCCACGGCCCACGTGGGTAAGACGCTCATGGAGAAGGGCCTAGAGCCAGCAGCCATAATGTCGGCTTTAGACATAGGCCAGAGACTAGTTGACCCGAGCTGGGAAGGGCTTGACAGTAAGGGCCAGTACGACCTGGTGTTGGTGGCTGGCCTGCCCTATTACATGGAATGGGTCCTCTTGGCCAGCTTGAAGGACTTCGCACCGCACCTCAAGGTCATATCGCTCGACCCGTATTACCAACCACATGCCACTTACTCCTTCCCGAACACGAGGCCGGAAGAGCATATGAAAAACCTTAAGGCCGTGATAGCCAGCCTGGGTGGGAGGTGAGGGAGATGTCCATGTTCGAGGACATCCCGGTTGACGTGGGCGTTGTCTATGAAGGCGAGCGAATAAGGCGTAAGCAGATGTACGTTGAATTCGGAGGCCCCAAGATTCAATACAAGTTCGAGCTGGTAAGGGCAAGGAAGATGGAGGAAGTCGAGGACGGGAAGATTCATAGAGAGGCGTATCCACGAGTTCTGCAACTACATAGAGGGTTTCATGCACCTGAACCAGCGTTATGACATATGGCTGAGGCTGAGCAAGAAGTCCTTCCAGAAGGGCCTGAACAGCTTCATCTACATAGGCAAGGTGCTGATTAGGCTGTTCAAGAGCGAGATGCCCTTCATAGAGAAGATACAGGTCACCTTCAT
>NJEJ01000004.1 GCA_002255025.1 Candidatus Bathyarchaeota archaeon ex4484_135
GGACATAGCTGGCTTCTCAAACCCGGCTAGGGCCCTGTTCTCGGCCATAAGGGAGTTGGTCGAGAACTCCCTAGATGCCTGCGAGGCGGTCGGCATACTGCCCGACATATACCTGCGCCTCAGGCTCTTGGAGAAGCACGACGACGTGTCCGTTTACGAGCTGCACATAGAGGACAACGGCTCCGGAGTCCCTGGCGAGCACATACCGAGGGCCTTTGGCCAGGTCCTATACGGCTCCAAATACAGGCTCATGCAATCACGTGGCATGTTCGGCCTCGGAGGCGCCATGGCCATATTATACGGCCAGATAACGACGCACAGGCCTTTCACGGTCATATCGAGCACGGGCGGCCGTGAGGTCCACAGGTATAAGCTCATGATAGACATAAAGGCCAACAAGCCCATCGTGCTCGAGCACGAGGTCCTGGAGAACAACGGGGGCTGGCACGGGACGGTCGTGGAGTTCTGCCTCGAGGGCGATTACTCGAAGGCCTGCCCGAAGGTCATAGAATACCTGAGGCAGACGGCCATGGTGACGACCTGAGGCAGACGGCCATGGTGACGCCTTACGCCAACATAACCTTCGTGGACCCGAGGGGCCGCCTCTACAGGTTCCTGAGGGCCGTGGAGGAGGTGCCTCCGCCGCCCAAGGAGGCCAAGCCTCACCCCAGGGGCGTGGACGTCGAGATGGTCAGGAGGATGATAGCTGACACGAACCAGGACACGCTCTTGGGCTTCTTGTCCAAGCACTTCCAACGT
Organism: Candidatus Bathyarchaeota archaeon ex4484_135; assembly: GCA_002255025.1. Lineage (GTDB taxonomy): Archaea > Thermoproteota > Bathyarchaeia > EX4484-135 > EX4484-135 > EX4484-135. The sequence continues at coordinate 760 of NJEJ01000004.1, forward strand.
GTCGGGCCTAAGACAGCCAAGAAGTTCTTGGAGTTCGCTGGTTTTGACCCAGATAAGGACCCCAAGTCCTTGAAGCCCGATGAAATAGTCAGGCTGGTGAGGGCCATGAGGGAGTTCGATGGCTTCATATCCCCTGATGCTTCTTGCCTATCGTCGCTGGGGCCCGAGCTGCTCGAGGCGGGTATAAGGAAGGAGCTCAAGCCCGAGTTCGTGGCCGTCTGCCAGAGAAAGCCATCCGCTTATGGCGGCCACCCGTTCATAGTGGAGGCTGCCATAGCTTACGGCGGGCAGGTCCCGGCCCCGAAGAGCGGTAAGATAACGCTCTACAGGTTTGCGAACCGCATACCGCTCCTCTACGATGAGGCCAGCGACGTGTCGAGGAAGGTCATAGACGAGATAAACTGGCGTCATTACCGTGTGACGCCCGACATGCCGGTGGCCGTGGTGGTTCACATATGCTCGACACGCGTGCCCTACAAGACGGTCGGGAAGGAATTCATAGCCGACAGGCCGGAGGTCAGGCACGAGATAACCCAGGCCATAAGGGAGGTGGCACGCAAGCTCCAGGCCTACTTGGCCAAGAAAGAACGGAAGAAAGCCGCTATGAAGCGTTACGGCGTGTTCGCCAAGTACCTGCCTATGATAGCTGAGTTCTCCGCCAGGCTGGCCAACAAGCCCGTCCCGAGCGTGAAGCACCTGCTCGAGAAGGTGAGGGCCCAGGGACTATTGGAGGAAGAAAGCCCAGAAGCCGAGGTAGCCGAGAAGAAATGAGCGAGCCTCGGCCTGCCTAACCCTTCTTCAGCCCACGAGTTCATATGAAGTCGAATTGCTCTGGGAACCCGTCCAGGCTCTTCTCCATCTTACGCTAGCCTTCTGCCCTCAGCTCGTCCTCGATCAACGGGCTCTCGACGCTTATTATGATGTCTCCGGACTCGTTTATCCAGTAATCGCTGGCCACGTCTTCTATGTTGAATATCTCGCCCGTCTCCGGGTCCCTGACGTCCATGTAGCCCCCGATGGCGTTCGACTCTTTATAAGGGCCCGCCAGCCGTTCGTCCCAGGTGTCTGCTTTGGCTCAGGGCAAGACGGGCCTTACCAAGCGTGAGAGAGTACTCAGGGCCTTGGAGGCATTAGGCGAGAAGGTGGTCGAGCAAATTCAGGCTGGCCATTTCCCTTGGGTCGAGTTCCCGAGCCGTTCCACGAGCAACATACGATACGACCCGGAGCTACGCCAGTACGTATTGGATGATAAGAAGGTCAGGCGGACGGCCTCTAACATAAGGCACCTCAGGCCCCTCATGCACCTCCTCTGGGCAGCCTACTTCTCCCACGAACTCGTCCGATCTTGGAAGACCACCACGCTCAGGGACGTGTACTACTCCGCCCAGGCCTACGGCTTCTCCTTCAAGGACCAACAGGAGTCAAACAATATAATAGTGGACCTTGAGAGCGTCATAGGCTTCCCGAGGGAGGACTTCAACATATTCCCCGAGGAACGCTCGTCCGTCTTCGGCGACCTCACAGTCGAGTACACCGTGCCCGGCTACGAGGGCAAGAGGCTCAACCTGACCTCGCACCCGGACGGCATGATGATTGGGCCAGCCCTGGCCAACGCGAAGTTCGTGGACGTGAACGCGGACAAGGTCATAGCCATAGAGAAGGGCGGCCTCTTCACGCGTTTCATAGAGGAGCGTGTGCATGAGCGATTTAACGCCATACTGATACACACGGCTGGCCAAGCACCGAGGGCGACCCGCTACTTCATAAGGCGTCTCCACGAGGAATTAGGCCTAGACGTGTATATCCTGACGGACGGGGACCCCTGGGGAATGCACATAGCCATGGTCATAATATCTGGCTCGGCGGAGGCAGCCCACCTAAGGGGCCTGACGACGCCTGATGCGAGGTGGATAGGCGTCTGGGCCACGGACATCGTGAAGTACAAGCTGCCCAGCGACCCCCTCACGGACATCGACATAAAGAGGCTACGCGATCTCGAGAAGGACCCACGCTATTCAGGCCAGCTCTGGCAGAGGGAGATAAAGACCTTCTTGAAGCACAAGAGGAAATCAGAGCTTGAGGCCTTCAGCCGATACGGCCTAACTTACATAGTCGATGAGTACCTGCCGGACAAGCTCGGGGAATAAACCGGCATTAGAGTGCGTGTCTTAGCGAACATAAGGCTTGAGGCACCGGTAGGTCATGGGCAGGTGCCTTCCCCACGCCTTTCCCGAGAAGGAGGCAGCTGCCTTCTCGCGTGCCCTCGGGAAGGCATCTAGGGCCAGCGTGATGGTCACGTCGGAGACCACGTCAGATACCCTTAGGAGCCCATCGACCACATCGGCATGGGGTGCGGAGGGCGGCATGGCATGAACGTATCTATTGAGCTCTCTCCAGGCCTTCCTGACCCTCAGCCTCTCATCACGTTCCAGTTCGAAGTCCTGGAGGGTCTCTAGGGCCTTCTTGACCAGCCTCCAACCGGGTGGCAGTATTTCCCTGCGTTTCCTCTCGAGCAAGAGGCCTTTTAGGAGCTTCCTGCTTGGCTCATCGTGCGGGTACAAGAGGTCTAGGAGCCTCGACCGGCAGGACAGCTCTAACGCCCACCTGAGCTCCCTGAAGGCAAGCTGGCAGCTCTGGGCCAAGAGGGCAAGCTGGGCCCATAAAAGGGACACAGTTATGGAATCGAGGCAAGAGAAAAAGAGGCTTCTCGACAGCTCGCCTGGGCCGTAGGAGTTTTTCACAGCCGATTTGAGGGCGAGGAGGGCGTTCACATGGACATCTACCATGTGGAAGGCCTTTTCCTCACCCAGTTCCTCTAGAGCCAATTTGACCTTCTTCTCGAGGCCTCTGAGGAAGTCCCAGAAAAGCCCGCGGGCCTCCATGGGGGGACGGCACCCTCACGCCCTAGGGCCGAAGGACTCCACGATAATGCCCTCGTTGAGCTCGCCAGCCACGTACGTGTGGCCCGACCTGAGGCTCGTTATGGCCACCTGGGCTGGTGCGAAGACAGCTGGGTCTATGGAGTAGAAATCTCGGCCAGCTTCCTCGTATATGGCTAAGAAGGGCTTCCCGTAGGAGGGCGAGGAACAGGACGGTAGCTTGGGCACGGCTTCCGCCAGGACTTGGTCGTCTAAATCGGCCGTGAGGATGACCGTGCTACCGTATAGGAGCGAATCGTTCGTCCTGCCCATGCACACGTCCGGGTCGGGGTGCGGGGGCGGCAGGAGAGCTATCCCTAAGGCGGTCCTCACGGCCATAACGTCAAGGCCTATGTTCATCATCTTGAGCAGGCAGGCCTCAACGGCCCTCCCGACCACCTGGACCAGGCCAGCCGTGCTGTTTATCGGTGCCACGAGCACGTAGAGCTTGTCCGGCCCAATGCCGCACGCCTCAGCAACGCCTCTCAGGGAATCCTCGTCCGGCAGTTCCTCTGCCTCCAGGGCCAGGATGGCCAGGTCAGCTTCTTCCTCATGTCCGAGGGCCCTGAAGACCTTCTTGGGCTTCTTGACCAAGGCCCTGGCTGGCCCAGAGCCCAGGACCACCCGGCCCGATAGCTCCAGCTTCCAGCCAGCCATCTGGGAGCCAAGGGTTGACAGTGCTGGCCTATCGGTCCAGACCGAGACGGCCGGTATGAAACGGCCCGCCACGTTGAGCCAGGCCAGGGAAGCCCTGCCGAGGCCTCCGAGGCATATCTCGACCATCTTCAGGCCAGCCTCGAGGCCGCCGGGGGCCTCAACACCCAGGTCGAGGACCGTGGCACCGCACTCAGCCCTGAGGACCCGTATGCCGTATCTCTCTGGCTCCCTCATCAGCTCCTCGACGAGCGGGAACGCCGTATGGTTGAGGCTGAGGCCCGACATGGCAGGCCCCATGTCGCCCGAGGATTTAAAAACATGATGCTCAGGGCCCGCCCGACCTAGAGTACCTTATCATGAAGTGGCCTCCCCGGTTCTTCCAAGAACGCACGGACCAGCCCTCGAGACCAGCCTCGTATATTATGTCCTCCAGGTAGTCGAAGAGGCAGCAAGAACAGGTCCCGTAGCCCGTAAGGGCCAGCACGAAGCTATCCCTATTCACCTCGATTATGTCGTACTGGGCCTCCGGGCCGTGGAGCCTGTTGTATTCTTCAACGGCCTCCTTAAGCTCGGACAAGAAGGGCAATACGCCAGCTGGGTCCTCTTCCCTCGTGGTAGGCACGAGGCCCAGGGGCTCCAGGGCCTCGCCGTCGAAGGAGAAGGAATAGGCAAACAAATCCAGGCCCGAGGCAGCTACCTCACGGCTGAAGACGGGGTCAACACGGTAGTTCAGGGCCAACAGGTCCGCGTCGGCCATGACGAGGAAGAGTATGCCCGCCTCCCGTTGCCTCTTGAGGGCCTTCACCTGCCTTAAGCCGCGGGCCGTTGGAGCGTCCGGGAAGTAGGCCACGCGGCCCTCTATGAGCGTGCAGCCCTTCACCTCCAGCCAGTAGCCGTCCAACTTGAAGTCGATCCTTGCCCCAGGGAGCCTTGTCTCCCTGACAACTCGCCCGAAGGCAGATAAGTACGGCACGCAGGGCAGCACAAGCTCAGCCAAGTAGTTGTGGAGCCCGCTGTCCACCAGGACCCACTTATCACCCATCCTGGCGGCTAAGACCCTGTACCTGAACTTCCCTCCTTCCTTTGGCACGAGGAGCAGCTCGTTCCCCTTGAAGAGCAGCTTGCTTAACCTGCCAGGGTCAGCAACGTGAGCCTTCTCTATGGAGCCGTCCTCCAGCTCCACCACGGCTGTGAACCTGTTGGGCCTCGATATGAAATAGGCCCTGAGGGGCCTCATGGCCGACCTCACCTGTAGGCCATGGACAAGGCCACTTTCTCGACCACCAGGGCCTTGATGGCATCGACCAGGCCACCCGCTCTCGTACAGGCCGGTATCTCTTGGTCCGTTAGGCCAAAGGCTTCCGCGAGCTTCCTCGCTTTCTCCTCTCTGACCTCTAGGACATCATCATCCCTGGTCCCGCCTAGCCCGGTCAGGGTATCCGTTATGGCCTTGAGGGCCCTCAAGGCCGCATCCTCGGATTTCGCTACTACTACCGCTGCCACGTTGGCCTGGCCCTTACTCAAGCCCATGGACCTTATGGCCTTCGATATCTGCCTCTGCCCGGAGGCAAAGGTCAGTATTTCGAGGCCTAGGTCGGAGGAAACGTTCAAGCCCAGCTCGAAGGCCCTCAGGGCGTTTATTACAGACACAAAGATATGCTCTGGGCCAGCTACCGTATCCGCGTCGAGGAGCTGAAAGCATAGGTCCTTTAGCTCCTCCCTGGTCCTCAGGCCCTCTATCAGGCCCGCTGGGTCCTCGAGCCTGACGTTCCTGAAGCCAGCTACTAGGACCACGTGCCCCAGCAGCTCGGCCTTGATGAACGCCATCACCGGCCTAATGGAATCGGCTGCGTCTATAACCCTTAACTGGCCTGAGGAATCGCGTGTCGGGGCGGTGGAGTTGCACGTAAGGGAAGTCCAGGCCCTGATGAGGGCCATCTACTACCACAAGGACTCAAGGCGTGGGGCCCTCAGGACATGGGAATGGCTGCTTGACGAGGTCAGGGAACTCGGCGAGGCCATAAAGGCCGGTGACAAGGAAGCCATGGCATCTGAGTTCGCGGACGTGCTGGCCTGGTTGGCCAGCTTGGCGAACGTCGTGGGCGTGGACCTAGAAGAGGCCTTCTGGTACAAGTATCCGGGCCGTTGTCCAAAGTGCGACAGGACCGTATGTGCCTGCCCCATGTAGTGCCGCCTGGGGCACGAAAAGCCCTTATCTACCCGCCCCCAATCTGGACGGGGGAGGCAGATGGTCAAGTACGTCACCATCTCCATCCCCAAGCCCCTTTACGACCGGCTTGCGAAGGCGTTAGAAGGCACGGGCTACAGGAGTCCTACCGAGTACATAATTTTCCTCATAAGGAAGAACCTCCCCGATTTAGAGTCGAAGGATACCGAGCGTAGGCTAAGGGCTCTCGGTTACCTCTAGCTTCCCGCTTGTTAGGCCAGCTCTATTATGTCTCCTGAGCCAGGCCAACGGGCACGTTCTCCAAAAGCCCTTAGGAACGCACAGAAGGCCCTCGGGCCCGTGCAGTGGCAGGCGTACATGTGCTCAGGGCCCATCCGGGCCAGCTCCTCGACCGTCTTGGTTATCCTCTCCTGGCTGGCCCCTTCTAAATGGAAACCGCCTACCACGGCGTAGACCTCGTCCCTGCTCATCAGCTCGCGGGCGTGGAAGACCGTGTTCACCACGCCAGAGTGGGCACAGCCAGTTATGACCACGAGGCCCTTGGGCGTATCGATGGCGAGGGCCTGGTCGTCAAGGAGCAGGTCTTCCTCTAGGCCGTCTGAGCCGAGCTTCAGGAAGCCTTCCACATGCTCGAAGTCCGTCCTCCTCCTGACCTCGCCCGTGGTCATGACGTTATCTGCTAACCGCACGGGCCGCCTGGAGAGCACTACTATGGCACCTCTCTCCTCTAGGTCGGTTGGCGTTAGCTTCCTCGGGCTGCCCGAGATCAACTTGCCGTTCCTGTATGCGAACTTAGGGATGAAGGCATCTGGATGTGCGACCACGAGCACGCCTTCCCTCCCGATATGCTCTAAGACCTCCAAGAGGCCTCCCATGTGGTCATAATGGCCGTGGGTTATGAATATCGCATCAACCTTCGATAGGTCCAGCCCCAGCCTCGACGCGTTCGACAGGACTACTGAGCCATCCTGGCCAGTGTCCACTAGGACCCTGAGGACATCACGGCCCGTCCCGACCTCGACTAGGGCCGAGAAGCCATGCTGGCCCAGGAAGCCCCTCTTCCTGGCGTGGTCTTCCACTAAGACGTATATCCTGACGGCACCCGGCTTCATGCTTCCTTCCCCTCGCAGAAGGCCTCGATTTTCTCTGCTATCTCGAGGAAGGCCTTGGCGGCTGGCGTCTCCTTGTGCTTCACCACGAAGGGCTCTCCCGAGTCGGAGGCCTCGCATATCCTCACGTCCATGGGTATCTTGCCCAGGAAGGGGACGCCCATGCTCTTTGCTATGCGTTCTCCTCCGCCCTCACCCAAGATGGGCACGTAGGTACCGCACTTCGGGCAGACAAAACCGCTCATGTTCTCTATGACGCCGATGACCGGTATGCCCAACTTCCTGGAGAAGGCCACGGCTTTCTTCACTACAACCTGGGATACCTCCGACGGGACGGTAACTATTATGGTCCCGTCCATGTCGGGCAGGAACTGAACTATGGTCAAAGGCTCATCGCCTGTGCCGGGCGGGAGGTCCACGATGAGGTAGTCCAACGGGCCCCACACTATATCGGCCAAGAACTGCCTTATGGCTGCCGCCTTCAAGGGGCCACGCCATATCACGGGCGTTTCCTCATCAGGCAGGAGGAAATCCATGGAGACGACCCTGATGCCTAAGGGGCCCGTGACGGGAAATATACCCGGCGGGCCAGCCACCAGCCTAGAGCCGTGGAGGCCCAGCATCTTGGGCACGCAGGGGCCGTGGATATCAGCGTCCAAGAGGCCTACCTCACGTCCTCTCATGGCAAGGGCGATGGCCAGGTTCACGGCCACAGTGGTCTTGCCGACACCACCCTTACCACTTATGACGGCCAGTTTGTGCCTTATCCTTGACATCTTGACCTTTATGCGTTCGACCTCTTCTTTCAGCTTCTCCGGTATTTTCTCCTGTTTCTCCGGCCTGCCCTGGCCCATGCCGCTTTTAGGCTGGACTAACTATATATACGCTTTTCGCCCGCTAATGGCCTTCAGGAGGGACGAAATTCACCATTCTTCAGGGCTATTATGCATCATCACGAGGTCCCTTAAGGCACAAGATAGTCGGGAAGCTGCCCGGTATAGGCATTAATTATGCGTCCCGGCAAGTAATGGGTCAGAGGAGGACACACCACCTCATCGCTCAGGTCCCGGGGTATTTCCTCATCCCCTCATCGTTGGGCCCCGAGGCCGATAAGCGTTTCCTCAGCACGTCAGCTTCTTCCCTCACCAACTCCAAGAGGACCTTCCTCAGAGCTTCCCGGTCGAACTGCTTTAGGCCCAGTATGCTTGCCACCTCGGCTAAGAGGTCGGCTTCTCCAGCTGGCCGGGCCTTCGACAGGAGCTCGTGGGCCAGTTCCTCGAGCCTCTCCGGCCTGAAGCCTACATCATCATAGACCTTTATGCCGTGTGCCTCGAGCTCGTCCCTGACCTCACCCGGGACCCTGGCCCTCGATACCAGAGCCATCTCGTCAGGCCGGTAAACGCTCCTGTACAACTGCACGAGCTGGGGCTCCCTCAACCTAATGGACCGTTCTTCCCTGAACATCCTTATGACCTCTTTCCGTTTAACGCCCATGGCATCTGCCAGGCCATCCCAGAGCCCCTTAAGCCACAGGAACCTCCATTCCTCAGCTGATAAAGGCTTGGAGAGCTGGCCCTTCAGGTCCCTGACACGCCCGTACCAATCGTCGAGTTCCTTGCACTCTACTATGAAGTCGGGCTTCTTTATCGGCGGGTCGCTAGGTGGGTCTGCGATGTCCATGACCACGCCGCCGTAGACCATCATGTCCGGCCTGAGGGCTACGTAGAACTTCCACACGCTAGCGAGGTCTCTGCTGTCCTCCCAGGCTATCGGCCTGGGCACCTCGAGGAAAAAGCTGAGGGCACCAGACAGGCCCGATATGACGCAGTTTGGCGGGATCAGACCTAGCCTCTGGCGGCCGCTCCGCTCGACGTAAAGCGAACCATGCTCCGGGTGGATAAGCTTAGATGGCTCCTCAGATGCTATCAGGCTTAAGAGCTTGAAGAAGACCCAGGTCTGGTAGATGGACCTCATGTTCGTCCTGAGGGACGTCCTTATGGCCGCGGATGCCTTCCTCTCGAACTGCCAGGGCTCTATCTTGCCCGTGAGGAGGTCGAAAGTGTAGACGAATATCTTCTTCTTGAGGTGGGCCAGCGGGTCGGATATGAAGCTCTTCAGCTCGCGGGTATAGAAGACGCACTTGACGCCCAAGAGGGCCCTCAGCTCTTCGACGCATTTCCCGACCTCCCTTATCCAAGCCCTTGCCTTCGCCAGTTCGTCCTTCCCCACGACGTTTAAGACGAACTTCTCCCTCAGGGCATCGGTTGCCCTTATGAGGGCCTCCCTCTCCCTCGGCCCGAGGTCAATAGCATGTCTCTTGCTTAAGCCGAGCTTCGACCTCAGGTCCTCGTAGAGGTCTTCCCAACTCCCTTTCATCCATCTTGAATAGCAAACAGGCCCGTATTAAGCTGATCCCAAGGCCCTCAAGGCTTTATAGGACGGGCCACCAGCCCCTTGGTCCGGGAAGGAAAGGGAGATGGTGAAGATAATAGCCTCCATGGGGAGGGGAGGGGTCGGGAAGAGCAGCTTCATAGCCCTGATGACCAAGTACCTGATAGAGATAGACGAGACGCCCATACTGCTCGTCGATGCCGATCCGGACCAGAGCCTGGGCGATATGGTGGGCGTGGACCTCGAGGAAGCAGGCAAGAAGACCATAACGGACCTAGTTGAGGAGGTCTTCTTCAAGGCTGGCGGGACCCTGGCTGGCATGGCACCGTCCGAGCGTATGGAAAATGCCATATGGGAGGAAGGCCTCTACGAGGGAGAGCATTTCGATTTCATGGCCATAGGGACCAAGTACACGGAGGGCTGCTACTGCACGCCGGACGCAGCCCTCAAAGGAGCCATAGAGCGTGTGGCCAAGAACTACAAGTATGTCCTCATAGATTCGCCAGCTGGCCTTGAACAGCTGAACAGGCGTATAAGCTCCCAGTTCGATGATGTCTTCGAGATACTCGACCCATCTAAGAAGGCCTTCCAACACGTCAGGAGGGCTTACCGCGTGATAAGCGAGGTAGGCATAGAGCTTGGCAACCTCTACCTCGTGGGCGGTTACGAGTTCCCGGAAGAACTAGGGCCCGTGGCCGAGCGTGAGCTGGGTTTCAGGTACCTAGGCAAGATAGCCTATGACAGGACGCTGAGGAAGTTCGTGCTCGAGGGGAAGCCTCTGCTCGAGCTGCCCGACGACTCGCCAGCCTACAGGTCCGTGAAGGCCATGTTGGAGAAGGCTGGTTACGTGTCCTTTAAAGAGCTGTTGTTTCCTGGATAAGAGCTGTTCCCTCGAAGTGCTTAAATAATTGCCAGTTTAGCCATTTCGGACGGGTGGAGGGCGTGGAGAGGGAGTTCAGGCACATCATAAGGGTGGCTGGGACGGACCTAGACGGGACGCTCAAGGTCCCGTACGCCCTGGCCCGCATAAAGGGCGTGGGCATCCGGTTAGGCTGGGTCATAACGAAGCTGCTCGGCTTAGATCCGAACATGAGGGCAGGCTATCTGACGGACGAGGAGATAGAGAAAATCGAGGAGGTTCTGAAGGACCCCGTGGCTCACGGCGTGAAGCCCTGGCTCGTGAACAGGCAGAGGGACCCGGAGACGGGCAAGGATCTCCACCTAATAGGGGCTGATTTAGAGCTACGTGTTAAGATGGACATAGAGCTGATGAAGAAGATAAAGTGCTGGAAGGGCATAAGGCACGCCCTCGGCCTTAAGGTAAGGGGCCAGAAGACCCGTACGACAGGCCGTAAGGGCATGACGGTTGGCGTGATAAGGAGGAGGAAGTGAGGGGGCCGATGACATGGGCGACCCTAAGAGGCCGAGGAAGAAGTACAAGACGCCAAGGCACCCGTGGAGGGCCGATGTCCTCAGGGCCGAGCTGGAGATAATGGGCACCTATGGCCTGAGGAACAAGAGGGAACTCTGGCGGGCCAAGACCATGGTTTCTAACTTCAGGCGTATAGCCAGGCAGCTCATAAGCCAGCCCCCAGAGGTCAGGAAGAAGCGTGAGGAAGAACTGCTCAGCAAGCTCTACAGGCTCGGCCTCTTGGACAAGGACGCCGTCTTAGATAACGTGTTAGACCTCACCGTCGAGGACCTGTTGGAGCGTAGGCTCCAGACCATAGTCTGGCGTAAGGGCCTGGCTAAATCGCCTTACCAGGCCAGGCAGCTCATAGTCCACGGCCACATAGCTATAGGAGGCCGGAAGGTCTACTCGCCCGGCTACTTGGTCAGGCGTGATGAAGAAGACCTAATAAGCTACGCACCCACGAGCCCATTCGTGAACAAGAGGCCGCCTGGCCTTGAGGAAGGTGGTGAGGGAGGTGGTAGCAGTTGAGCGAGGGGCCCAGGCGTGAGAAGTGGGGTATAGCACACATATACAGCTCCTTCAACAACACCATAATCACCATCACGGACCTGACAGGTGCCGAGACCATAGCGAGGGCCTCCGGCGGCATGTTCGTGAAGGCCGACAGGCTGAAGCCCTCTCCCTACGCGGCCATGAAGGCTGCCGCCTACGCGGCTGAAATAGCCAAGAAGAAGGGCATAACGGCCATACACATAAAGGTCAGGGCCCCAGGTGGCCCGGGCCCGAAGACGCCAGGGCCAGGTGCTCAAGCAGCCATAAGAGCCCTTGCCAGAGCTGGCTTCAAGATAGGCCGTATAGAGGATGTGACGCCCATACCGCACGACGGGACTAGGCGTAAGGGAGGCCGCAGGGGCCGTAGGGTCTAAGCTCCTGTTCTGGCTCCTTACGGCGTTCTCCCTGCTAGATTAAAGACCGGTGAGGCGACTTCTTGGCCTTCATCACCTATGAAGACCAAAAACCTTATCCGGGGCTCCCCCGCCCCGCCAGGCCGAGGTCTGGCCTTGCCGAGAAAGGCCTATAGCCAAGGCGAGCTTGAGAGAGCCCTTTCTAAGCTCCCAGCCGGGCTGAGGAGCGAGTTAGAGGATTTCTTCGTGAGCCGTTACGACAGGATGAGGTCCGATAGCTCGAGGCTGGCGTACGTCTACGTGGCCCTCAGCTTGGCCAGGCACGCCCGGATAAGGAGCCTGAAGGAGTTGGACAGGCAGGCCTACCTAGCCTGGAAGAAAGCCCTGATAAGCTCGGGTGCCTCCGACTTCACCATAAGGTCTTACATAACGAGGGTCAAGGCCCTGTACAAGTGGGTCAACGGCGAGCTACCGGGCTGGCTCCAGGCCGAGAAAGGGACCATCTGGGAGCTGTACTCGAGCGGTGAGCACCTGAGGGACAAGATGGTCAGGCCCGAGGAGTTAGAGGCCCTGTTGAGGGCCTGTAGGAACCCGAGGGACAAGGCTATACTGGCCGTTCTGGCCGAGACAGGGCTCAGGATAGGAGAACTGCTCTCCCTCAGGCTGAGGGACGTAGAAGAACTGCCTGATGGAGCCTTCAGGCTTACTGTGCGTGGCAAAACGGGCCTCAGGACGGTGGTAGCCATAAGGTCGGCAGGCCTGCTGGCCGAATGGCTGAGGACCCATCCGAGGCGAGGAGACCCAGACGCTCCCCTATGGACCACGCTGAAGAAGCCCTACGGGCCTCTCAAGCCCAAGGCCTTCAGGGAGCACTTACGCCACCTCGCCCGCAGAGCCGGCCTGAGGAGACCTATCCACCCGCACATGCTCAGGCACACACGTTTTACCCAGCTGGCCCGTGTCCTGACCGAGCAGGAGCTGAAAGTCGTGGCTGGCTGGAGCAGGTCCAGCCGCATGGCCGCGGTTTACGTCCACTTATCGGGCCGCGATGCCGAGGCAGCCATGAGGAAGGCCTTGATGCTCGAGGAGAATCCACGGGGAGCTAATAAAGAACGCACGGATACATGATTAGGGAGCCAAAGATTGCCGAGCCGGTCGGGCATTGAATATGAGAGGAAGCTGGTGAGGGAGGCCTGGGAGAAAGGCTTTTTCGCCATCCGATCTGCTGGCTCTGGCTCGGGGACATCTGCTTACCCCAAGCCGGACCTCCTCATCTTCAGGCCCAGCGGCGTGGTAGACGTGATTCAGGTAAAGACGACAGGCAGGAACAACCTAAGATTCGGGCCAGATGCGTGGAGGGACGAGGCCCTGACGGCCAAGAGGCTCAGGGCCTTAGGCTTCAAGGTCCGGACGTGGTTGAGCCTTAGGATAAGGAGGGCCGGGAGGTCAAGGAGGGCTTTTATAAGGATCGACGGTCATGAGGAGGACATATTAGTGATCAAATATGACCCCAAGAGAGGCAGGCTTTACTATCGCTGGGAGCAGCGAGGTCCATAAAAGGAGGGGGACCTCCTGGGGAGGCGTGGCTCAGGCCGAGTCAGGCATCATTATCTTCACTATCCTCCTCTTCTCCAGCCTCTTTATGGCATCTAAGAACTCGCTGCGTTTGTGCCCATCTGCCTCAAGCCTCTCTAACATATCCTTTATCCTGGCCCTGCCCCGGCCCTTAATGTCATTCCTCAAGAACTCCAGTACTGTCCTCTCTACCCTGCCGCACTTCCATGTGGTGTCCCTAATCAGCACTACTATTCCCTCTAGTAATCTACGCCTCTCGCCCCTTGCCACCCTCTCCCCTGAACTTTTGGTACCAAGTATTGCTTATAATCTTTTTTCACCGTTGTAGTGAAATCAGGGAAAAAGTAAGAGGCACAAGACTTTAATGCCATAGCGGGCCGGAAGATGAGGAAGCCATGTTCCCGATAAGAGACATAAATCCGGTCTCAAGGCCACCCCTCATGACGAGAATGCTACTGCTCATCAACATGGCCTTCTTCGCCCCGGTGTTCTGGGCTCTCGTCACAGGGAATGACGTCCTTTATGCGTACCTCATGACCTCCTTAGGACTGATACCCCATAGGCTTCTCGCCCTCCAAGACCTCTATACCCTCGTGACCTCCATGTTCACACACGCGGACCTGCTCCACATAATAGGGAACATGCTGTACCTCCACATCTTCGGGGACAACGTCGAGGATGTGCTCGGTAGGGCACGTTTCGTAATCTTCTACTTCCTCTGTGGTTTTGCCGCTGCTTTCACCCACGTCCTCATGTGTTCTCTGACGGGCGTGGGCCTCGACATACCGATAGTCGGGGCCTCGGGTGCCATATCTGGCATACTCGGGGCTTACGTAGTCTTCTTCCCGAGGGCACGGATACTGACCTTCGTCAGTTACCAACCTTACCCGATACAGGTCAAGGCGGTCTATTACATAATGGTGTGGTTCATCTACCAAGCCGTATGGGCAATGGCTGTCCTGACCATGGGTCTCCAGGTCTCCGTGGCCTTCTGGGCCCATATAGGAGGTTTCCTAGCCGGCCTCTTCTTCGGTTTCCTCTTCAAGGAGGGAGTAAGGCTCAGGGCCCAGGAGAGGGCTTGGATAGGGTGGTGAAAGTTGGGCTACAAGCAGCTCGTGATAGTCCTGAGCCCAGTAATAGGAGCCCTATTGCTCTGGTCGATCCTGGCACTGGCCCTGGGCATATCTCACCCGTTCTACATAGTCGAGGGGAGGAGCATGGAGCCCACTCTCCACGACGGAGACCTAGTGGTGGTCAGGAAGGCCGACGTGAAGGACGTGAAAATAGGAGACATCATAGTCTTCTACGAGCCTAAGACGAGGTCCAAGATCATAATCCACAGGGTCATAGGCCGGGTGGAGGTAAGAGGACAGGTGTTCCTCAGGACCAAGGGCGATAATAACAGCAAACCGGATCCCTGGCTCGTTTCAGACGAGGACCTCATAGGGGTGGTGGTAGGTGGCTCAAGGCCCTTCAGGCTGCCGTTCGTGGGAAAGGCCATTCTGTTCTTGAGGAGCCCGATCGGCCTTTTCCTCCTGACCGCCCTATATGTGTTCTTCATTTACGAGGTGTTCAAGAAAGAAGGGGGTGCGGGGCGTGGTGAAGGGGTACGTGGGTAAGGCCCTGGCGGTGGACTTATCAAAAGGCAAGACAGCCGTAAGGGAGCTGGACGAAGGGCTCCTGAGGAAGCTAGTAGGCGGGAAGGGGCTCGGTGCCTGGTTCCTCCTGAACGACCTCAAGCCTGGGATTGACCCGCTGGGGCCGGAGAACGAGATAATCTTCTTGACGGGGCCAGCGACGGGAACTCTCATACCGGGCTCGACGAAGACGGCCTGTGTTTTCAAGTCCCCGCTCACAGGCATATGGGGCGAGAGCTATTGCAGTGGTTCCCTGGGACCTGAGATAAAGGCCGCTGGTTTCGACGCGGTCATCATAACCGGGAGGGCTGAGGAGCCCGTTATACTCGTGGTTGAGGACGGCAGGGCCGAGCTCAGGCCCGCTAAGGACTTCTGGGGCCTAGATGCCTTTGAGGCCGAGGACGCCATAAAGGAGGAGTTGGGCAAGGAGTTCGAGGTAGCCTGTATAGGTCCTGC
>NJEJ01000005.1 GCA_002255025.1 Candidatus Bathyarchaeota archaeon ex4484_135
GGGTTGACCTTCTCTATGATGTCGATTATTATCTCGGCGTACTTCACCTTCTCCCTGGCTAGGAAGGCCAGGTGCTGCGGGCTGACCCAGGGCCTGTACAGGCCCGCCACGCTTGGGCCGGGCTCTATCTTGAAGTAGCAAGGTGCCGCCACACGGGCTATCTCAGGCGTCTCCCAGAAGCGGTTGAAGCCGCCCCAGCTGTCGAATAGGTAGACGTGTACGTCGATCGGTATGTCCACGGCCTTCCTTATGGCCGCAAGCATGGGCAGCGTCACATCGCCCAACGGATTGAAAGTATTCGCACCCAACATCTCGAGGACCTTGGCACCGGCTGGGTTGGCGTGGCCAGCGAAGATGGAGACCTTGAAGACCACGTCCTTGGGTATGTCGCCCGCCTTCCTCATCTCGTTCAGCAGCCAGAGGAGCCCTTCGTCCACTATGAGGAAGCCCCTGAAGCCTAACTCTATACAACGCATTATGTCGGATATGACGAACAGCAGGTTGTCCGAGCCCCTGTGCCTGATGCCACATACGGCCCCCTCCGGCGTCCTGAGCTGGCCGCCTAGGTCCCAGGGCGTCCTGGGCCCAGGCGTTATTATGACCTCCAGCTTGGCGTCCCGGGCCATCTCGGCGAAGCGGGTCAGTTCCTTCTCGTCCAGGAGCGTAGCACCCATGACGACCGATATGAGCCTGTGGACGGGGACCCCACGCTTCTCCATCTCGTCTATGAGGGCCTCAAGGACCTCGGGCCTCTCCACGCCAGATATTTCGATCCTGTAGTGGGCACCGTCCGGGAACCTCTTGGGCGAGTCCGGCAGCTCGTAGAGGTCACGGCCAGGTATGCCGTGCTTCTCCATCATCGCCTTTACCTTCTCGAACAGCCTCTCCGCTCCCATGGCGGGCGGGATTTGCCTTGAAAGCCTAATATAGCTTACTGGTCCCCGACTGGGCCAGAAAATCAGAGGTCAAAAGACGGGGCGAAGAACTCCCGCCAGGCCCCCGAAGGCCATCTCAGGCCTTCTTGACCCTTATGAGCCTCTCGAGCAGTGTTGGGTCGGGAATACGCCTCTCCTTCCAACCCTTCTCCTTCAGGAAGGCCAGCACCTCGTCCTTCATGGTTATCGGTATGTCGGCCTTCGTCCTGACGAAGAGGTGCAGGTCGTCCGGGAGAGTGCCGAAGAACCTCTTGTGGAGGTCTATGTAGTGCGTCAGCTTTATGGCACGGCCCTTGGTGGTGTCGCTCGGCCTCATGCACAGCTTGGCTATCCACACCATGGCCTCCTCCTTCGTCTCGGCTGCGAAGAAGAGGTGCTCTGGGCAAGGGCCGACGTAGACTTTCTCGCCCGTCCTGGCGTCGTAGACGTACCAGTCTTCCTCGTGGTCCTTGCGGCCGAGCAACATACGCCTGTACTTGGAGCCGTGTGGGCCGACGACTACCGGCACGCCAAGACGCCAGAAGCCGGAGGCTATGGAGGCTGCCTTCTGGGACATGGCACCCCAGGCTACTCCGCAGGCACCGACACGGTTCAGTATGTAGTCCGCTATCTCCTCGTAATTGGCCCTTAAGTTCCTCTTGGCGAATATGCTTGCTATCTTTATGGCAGCACCAGATATATGCGGGTTGGACACGCAGGAGCCCACGTTGACTATGCCCCCTGCCTCGAAGGCCCCGGAGAAACGCTCGTAAGGCGTCAGGCCTTCTTCATCTTTGTAGAAGCCTATGCTCATGGCAGCACAGCCGGAAGCCGTCACTATGTAGTTCCTCCTGGCGAACTCAACGGCCATCTCGGCTACCTCGCGGTTGCCGTGCGGGTAGTTGGCACATCCCACGAAGGCCACGACGCCCGGTATCTCGCCTAGCACGATGGGCCCGCCGACCTCTCTTATCTCCGTGTCCTGTATGGCCCCACGGCCAACACGGACCTTGAACTTCTCTTCCTTGAGTTCCCTCTCGGCTGCCCTCACCATGTAGGTGTGTATCGGTATCTCCTGCGGGCAGGCGTGCTCGCACCTGACGCAGCCTATGCACTCGTCTAAGAGCCTTGCGAGAGCGGATAGATCGCCCTTGGCGGCCTTCTCCATGGCCTTAGGTATCGGTAGGTTATTCGGGCAGGCCCTGCGGCAGGAGTTGCAGGCCGTGCAACGCTTGGCACCCTCTATTATGTCCGATACGTCCGGGAGGGCTTTGAAGGGCTTCCTCTTCGGTGCCACCTTCAGGGCTACCTCGACAGCCACCTCAGCAGCCTTCTCGGGCTCCAATATCAGGACGCCCGGCACCTTGTAGCTCGCCAGGTCTTCTACTATTTCCTCGACGGGGTCGTGCGTCCTGTCCGGCAGGCCGTGGCAGGCCACTGGGCTGGTGGCTATGAAGGGTGCCTTCACCTTCTGAGCTTCCTCGACCAGGTCGGTCCTGACGCACTGCTCGTCCACAACTATGACGTCTGCCACGCCAGCCCGTATGAACCTGAGCTGCCAGCTTATCGGGCCCACTATCTTGGCCCCCGGGTTGTAGCGGGTCACGTCGTGAGCCGTGCAGCACATGCCGCAGACCTCGACCTGACCATACAGGCCCTTCTCGTGCAGGTAATCCACGATGTAGACGGCCGGGGGCACGTTATGGCCTATCACGAGTATGACGGGCTTCTCCCGGTCCACCGTGCCCCAGCCTAGCTCGACCAAGGGGGCCTCTGGATCGGCCTTCGGGAAGTTGTAGGCCGATATCTGAGCTATGTCGGCCACCTCCATGGCCACGTGGTCTAACATGCCCGCGTGGAATATCTTGGACTCGAAGTCGAGGAAGTGGCCTTCCTGGCCCGTGTGAGTGCAGGCCAGCAGGTGAACGAGCTGGGTCTCCACGTAGTCAAGGGCTTCCTCAAGGTCGCCCAGGGTCCTGGGCCTTATCCCGCAAACGAGCCTTATGTGCGGGGCCTCTAAGTAGACGTTGGGCCCTCCCACATCAATCGGGTGCCTGCGGCCGAATTTCTCTATGAGGTGCTCGAGCAAGTGCCTGGCGTGGTGGGTGTGCGTAGAAGCTCCTATGCAGCAGGCTATCAGGACCATGCGGGACAGCTGGGCTCTCAGGTCGAGGCCGCAGGCACCACGCTTGCCCTTCGAGAGATCGCACTTGCCGAAGGTGCAGAGGCAGCACAGCTCGCACCAGGGCAGGTAGAAGGGCCTGTAACGCTTCAGGAGCCTCATGTCCCAGGACCTCAGGTCCGTTATCTCTGGGAAGGGCGTCGGGCCAACGGGTTCTTCCCACTCTTCCTCGAATATGCGTCCGATGGATATCGTGAGCCCCTTGGCCCTGAGCAGGTCAGATGCGAGTTCTTCTACCTTCATGTGCAGGGCCCTTTTTGCCAACCTCCCGCACCCAGGGCCACTGAGGGAGTAGCATAAATACCTTTGCGTTAAGTCTTAGAACCGAGAAGAGGGCGGTTAGAATGGAATACATGCCCGTGGCCGTGAGTTCGGCCTTGAACAAACTTAAAAGGCGAGACCCTTGGTATGGCTGCACGTACACGCTTAACCCTTACCGTGGCTGCGAGTTCGCATGTAAATATTGTTATAGCTGGGCTGAGAGATGGGAACCCCCTTATCAGAAAAAGGCTCTTAAGAGTTCTGTGAGCTTGTGCACCTTCCTCTCAGGCTCTAAATGGGCTGGAGGTCGCGAAGACACGGGCCCAGTTATTTTCATCAAATCTAATCTGCCCTCGGTGCTGAGGAAGGAGCTGAAGAGGAAAGCCAGGGACGTGGTGATGATAGGTTCCATAACCGAGCCTTATCAGCCTTGCGAAAAGCAATTCGGCCTTACCAGACGCTGCCTCGACATCTTACTTGAGCACAATTGGCCAGCCCAAGTGGCCACTAAATCCACTTTGATTCTGAGGGATTTAAAGACCCTGCGGGCTCTCTCAGAGAAGGCTACCTGTACCATCTTCATCACCATAACGACATTAGATAAAGAGCTGGCCCGCCTGTTGGAGCCTAAGGCACCTAGCCCGGGTGAGAGGCTGAAGGTCGTGGAGAAGCTGAGCGAGGAAGAACTCGAGGTATGCGTCTGCATGATACCTGTGTTCCCGGGCCTCACGGATAACGAGAGCACCATAAGAGCCGTGGCCGAGGCAGCTAAGGAGCATGGGGCCAGGCGTTTTCTAGCTGGCCTGCTTACCCTCTCAGGCAAGGTCAGAGAACGCTTTCTGGCCCTAATTAAGACGCACTTCTCGGACCTCTTGCCTCTTTACGAGCGTCTTTACGGTCCATCGGGCTACCCCGACAGAACTTATGAGGCTGAGATAGTGAACCTGGCGAGGAAAATCAGGTCAGAATTGGGCTTGCTTGGGGAGCTAGGCCAGCTTAAGGGCCTTCAGCACCCAGGCAGGTGAAGATGTGTTCAACAGTAATAGATGGTGCTGAAACGCTTCCTGAACTTCACCACGGCCTCTCGGACCTCATCTGGCTTCTTGAGGCCAAGCAGGACGCTTGAAACAAGCTCTGCCACCTGGCCCATCTCGGGCTCCCTCATGCCCCAACGGGTCAGCTCTTGCGTCCCAAGCCTCCCGGCCTTATCCACTATTATGTTCGCTTCCTCCAGCCTGAGGGCCAGCTCGTGGTAGGGCCTGCCGGTGCTGCGTTCTATCTCGCCCGTGTCGAGCAGTATCTGGTGCGAGCGTGTGTAGCCCTTGTGACCAAAGAGGACCGGGAGGCCCTTCTCCTCCAGGGCCCTTGCGAGGGCTTGGGCGTTCTTGACGACCTGGCTGGCGTAAGCCCGTCCGTGCTGAAGCATTTCCTCCAGAGCCTTCGCCAGGGCAGCCAGGCGGTTTAAGTGCGGGTTATCGAGCATCTTCAACTTCAGGTTCCTCCTGACACGCTCGGCTACCTCGTCGTCATCGGTCAGTATGAGGCCGCCCTGAGGGCCGAAGAAGGTCTTGTGGGTGCTCCCGACCACCACATCGACGCCTAAGCGGAACACATCGGGCTGGAACTGCCCGCCGGCCATGAGGCCGAGGACATGAGAAGCACCATAGGCCAGTAAGGCCCCGATAGCATCGCAGGCATCCCTAATGGCCTTCAAATCGTAAGGGAACAATATGGTGGAGGCCCCTATTATGACGAGTTTGGGCTTCTCAAGCCTTATGGCCTCTTCGCAGGCACCGTAATCCAGGTCCCACTCACCTTTATCGAACGGCAGGTAGGCGACCTCAAGGCCTAAGTAGGACGGTATGCCCTCAGGCGAGTAGCCCGGGTAGCCGCCGTCCTCCTCCCTTATGCACATTATCTTGTCGCCACGCCCAGCCAGGGAGGCCAGCATTATCATGGCTGCCACGTGGCCCGAGAGGGGCTGGAGGAAGGCGTGCTCACAGCCGAACAGCTTACGGGCCAGCTTCACGCCTTCTTCCTCTATCTCGTCGGCGTAGCGTGTCCCACAGTAGAAGTTGCCGGGCGGTATCTCGAAATCAGGTGCCTCATCGGGCCTTAAGGAGTACCTGTGCCCTAAATCGGACGCCAGTATGGCCCTCACGGCCGGGCTTGTCACGTTCTCAGAAGGTATTAGGTTCAGGCACTCGACCAGCCTCCACCTGTCGTGCAGCCCGACTAACTCGAGGATACCCATAGCCTCACCCGCCAGTGAGAACGCCCTCCGAACTCATAGGGTTCCTCATGGCCCAGCTCGGTTGGCTCTTCCCTCTTCATTGGGCACTCAAATGGCAACCGGGAGCCCTAATAGCTTTACGCTTCCCTGGCCTTGAGGACTTTCTCCTCTAATGCGTCTATGGCCCGTTGGTAATTCTCGCATTCCGGCCACCTGTCTAAGACGCATTTCTCCTTGGCTTCTTCCTCCGCCAGGGTGCTCACGGGCACGTAAGTGATCTCGCTCACCCGGCACAGATATATGTCCGGGAAATCGGGGGACACGGAGAGGAAGGGACAGGGCTTCATGGCCTTCATCTCCGGGGGCAGCACGGATTTCCTGCGTATCTCCTCTAAGAGCTCTTCCACGGCCTCCCTCAGCAGGGCACCGCCTTTCTTCCTTCTCTCAAGCCTCCTTAGGTCCTCAACTAGGTCCCCGGCCAAGCCAGGGACCCCTATGTTGACGAGCGTTGACATGGCTATCAGGAACGATAGGAGCAGCCCGGTGAGCGGGAGGACGGCCAAGCCGTGCCCGAGCTCGACGAGCACCGGGACAGCTACCATATATAGGGCGAACAGGATGAGGGCTTCCACGGCCGTGTTCGCGGTGTTCCGGTATACCACGCTCACCTCGCTGGCACCGCTCTTGGGGTGCGTCCTGACCTCTAGGTCAAGGTATGACTTGGCCAAGAAGCTGACGATTGGCCTAAGGGCTATCCTTATGAAGGCGGGCTCATCTGCCTTCTCGACCCATACCTTGAGGCCACGATACCTCCTGCGTGCCCTGATGTAGGATAGGGCGTGCTCGTATATCTCACGTGGCTCTAGGTCAAATGCCTCACGCTCAACGAGGTATCTGGGCCAGGGTATCCACGCTATCCTCGCCATAAGGTTGCCCCCAAGAAGGGCGGGAGCCTCATGTCATATAAACTGCCCGGTCTCAGCAAGCCCACTCCAGGGCGGCCGCCACGATGAGCGGGAAGGCTATGGTGGCATCACATATAACCGTCACGACATCGGCACCGGGCTTGATCTTGCCCCAGCTTATGGCTTCCTCGAGTGGGGCACCGCTCAGGCCACCCGGCTCAGGCCTATCGGTGGTTATCTGTATGGCGTAATCGGCCCCGTCCCTGAAGGTGGTGGCGAACATCAGGAAGTGCTTGGGCATGCCACCGCCCAGGATGACGAGCCCGACACGCTCGGCCGTCAGGACCAAGTTCATCAGCTCGCTCAGGTCGCCGAGCGGGTCTAGCCTCAGGCCCAGCTCGTCAGATAAGGTCCAGAGCTGGAAGCCAGCCACGCAGTCCACGAAGCCAGGACATATTATCGGCACGCCCTTCCGGGCCGCCGTAGCTACTATGGAGTTAGGGTCCTCTAAGCGTAGGCCCAGCTCCCTTATCAGCCTGGAGCCCGATATGGCCTTCCTGACGTCGGCTGGCACTTCCTTAAGGACATCCCTGAGCCACTTCTCTAAGGCCACGAAGGCCCTCATCTCCACGTATATATCGCCTATGCGGCCCAGCTTCTCCTCCAACAGCTCGGCGTCATCGGCCCTGAAGGTGCCCACGTAGTGCCTGAAGCCCAGGGCCTCGACCAGATCGTGAACCACGTTGGCACCCGTCGTGACGATGGCCTTCAGCAGGCCCCTCTCCACCAGGTCCCTTATGACAGACCTGAGGCCGCCCGGCACAAGGGCCCCGGCCAGGCTCAAGAAGACAGAGCAATCCGGGTCCGAGAACATCTTAGCGAGTATGCGGGCAGCACGGCCCAGCTTGCCAGCCCCGAGAACGCCTGCCTCATCCATCTGGGCTAAGAGGGAGCCCACCGTCATGCCGGGCCTAACCCTGATGTGTTCTACGGGCCTGCCGAACTCCATGCCGGGCCACCTGGGTGGGTGCCACGTATTAAGCTGAGGGGGCCCGTGGCTGTCCTCCCAACTCCGCGTAGCTCCTAAGCCGCAAGGTCGGGGTCAGGGCAAACCTTTTTAACGAAAGCCATGGCCTAGCCCCGCCCGGGTCAGCTTGGAACTCAGGATCGGTCTCATAGGCCTCGGGACCGTCGGGACGGGCTTCGTCAAACTTCTCCTCGAGAAGCACGGGCATATCAAGGGGCGTTACGGGCTGGATTTAAGGCTCGTCGGTATTGCCGACCTCGTCAAAGGCTCTGCCTATGATGAGCGGGGCCTCGACCTGGCCCGCCTCCTGGAGCTGAGCGAGCGTGAGGACTCCGTACTGGCCTACCCAGGTGCCGTGGAATTCCAGCAGCTCGGCTCCTTAGACTTGGTGAGGGAAGATGGCGTTGACGTGGTGGTCGAGGCGACGCCCACCAATTTGAGGACGGGGGAGCCAGGGTACACGCACATAAGGGAGGCCCTCGAGAACGGGAAGCACGTTGTAACGACGAACAAGGGCCCCATAGCACTCAGGTATAAGGAGCTGAGGGAGCTGGCTGCTAGGAAGGGCGTTTTCTTACGCTTTGAAGGGACGGTGATGAGCGGGACCCCCTGTATAAGCATGGGTTTTGAGTGCCTCAGGGGGGCGGAGATAACGCGTATAAGGGGGATCGTGAACGGCACCACGAACTTCATATTGACCGAGATGTCGAAGGGCATGCCTTACGAACAGGCCTTGAGGAAGGCACAGGAGCTCGGTTATGCTGAGCCCGACCCGACGGCTGACGTAGAAGGATGGGATGCCGTGGCGAAGGTAATGATATTGGCGAACGTCTTCCTGGGCTCCCAGCTAACCGTATCGGATGTCGAGAGGGAGGGCATAACGGGCCTCACTCTCGAAGACATAAGGGCTGCCGAGCGAGAGGACGCCAAGGTGAAGCTGGTCGCGGATATCAGACGCGAGGGAGGACACGTCAAGGCGAGCGTGAAGCCGAGGCGTGTCCCCCTATCTGACCCTCTGGCCCACGTGGACGGCGTCCTGAACGCCCTGATATTCAGCACCGATACGGTCGGCGATATCCTGATAATGGGGGCTGGGGCTGGGCCGAGGGCCACGGGCCAGGCCATACTGTCCGATTTGCTCTGGATACACGCTTACCTGTCCGGCGACCCTAAGAAGGCTCCCCGTGCCCTCTTCCCGTGAGGTGGCAAGCCTTGGTGGAGTTCGGCCGCCTCCTCGTGGTCGACCTAAGCAGGCAAAAGCAGGAAGTCCTTCAAGTGGAAGAAGACGTGGTAAGGGCCTTCATAGGTGGGAAGGGCCTGGGGGCCTACCTGCTCTACAAGCTGCTGAAGCCAGGAGCAGACCCCTTCTCGCCAGAGAACCTGCTCATGTTCCTCACGGGCCCGCTCACCGGCACGGGCTATCCTACGTCAGGGCGTATGGTAGTGGTCACGAAGTCCCCGCTCACCAACTTGTTCTTGGATTCCCACGCTGGAGGGTGGTTTGGCCCAGAGCTTAGGCGGGCAGGCTTCGATGGCCTCGTGATAAAGGGTTCCTCTGACGAGCCCGTTTACCTATGGCTCTCGGAAGATGGTCTTGAGTTCAGGGATGCCTCACACATCTGGGGCCAGCCAGCTGGCCGTGCTGTCAAGCGGGTGAGGGCAGAAACGGGCCCAGGGGCACACGTGGCCGTGATAGGGCCTGCTGGCGAGAACTTAGTGCGTTTCGCGGCCATAATATTCGATAGGGATGAAGACCCGTGGCGTTCTGGCGTCGCCGGGCGTGGTGGGGCAGGTGCCGTGATGGGTTCTAAACGCCTTAAGGCCGTGGCCGTCAGGGCCAAGAAAGGCAAGGTGCCCATCCACGACGAAAAGGCGTTCAAGAAGCTCGTCAAGCGGCTGTACGAGAAGGTGAAGGCAAGCCCGTTCTATTACATACGCCGGGCCGTGGGCACCTCGTACTGGGTTGAGCCCATGAACAGGTTAGGCTTCCTGCCGACACGGAACTTCACGTCTGGCTTCATAGAGGGCCACTACGGCCTGACGGGCTCCTACCTCAGGGCCCACGTGGCAAGGGACGTGAGCTGTGCTTACTGCCCGATGAAGTGTGGCAAAGTGGTCCACCTGCCGGAGGGAGCTGTGAAAGTTGAATACGAGATATTAGCCATGATGGGTGCTAACAACGGCATAACGGACGCTCTCGAGGTAGCCAGGTCCGTCAAGCTGGCCACGGAGCTGGGCTTGGATGGTATTTCCACGGGCGTCGTAATAGGATTTGCCATGGAAGCTGGACGGAAGGGGCTGCTGAAAGACGTGCCTGATTTTGGGGACGCCGAGGGGCAGAGGGAGCTGGTGAAGAAGATAGCTTACCGAGAGGGCATAGGCGACCTCCTGGCAGAGGGCGTGAAGAGAGCTGCTGAAAAGCTGGGCCCAGAGGCCATCAGGATTGCCGTCCACGTGAAAGGCCTCGAGCTGCCCGGTTACGACCCGAGAGCCTCGTGGGGGATGGCACTTGCCTACGCCACCGCCGATAGAGGAGGATGCCACCAGAGGGCCTGGACCGTCAGGGCAGAAATAGATGGGAGGCTAAAGTGTTTCTCGACGGAAGGGCTTGCTGAGTTCGTGAAATACGTCCAGGACGAGAGAGCCGCTGCCTTCTCCCTGATAGTTTGTGATTTCGCACCTCTGGGCGTTGAAGACTTCATAAGTGGCCTTAGGGCAGCGGCAGGCTTGGAATACGACGTGGAAGGATACTTGACGGCCGGGGAACGCATCTGGAACCTGGTGAGGCTGTTCAACATAAGAGAGGCAGGTACGTCACGGGCCGATGACACGTTGCCGCCCCGCGTGTTCGAGGAGCCTTTGCCCATGCCCGATGGCCGTGAGGCGAGGATGGACAGGGCCACGTTGGAACGCCTCTTGGACGAGTATTATGCGTTGAGGGGCTGGGACGAACAGGGCAGGCCAAGGCCCGAGAAGCTGAGGGAACTGGGCTTGGACAAGCTGGTTTAGGATACCGCCGGCAGCCGCCTACTTGACCCTCATTATTTTGGCTCGCCCGAGGATTCGCCAGTACTCGACTTCCACGCCCGGCTGCAGTTTCTCCTTCAGCCCTTCTTCCTCCGGCAGGGGGGCCTCAAAAACCTCGTAGGTCTCCAGGTCCATGAGCTGGACGGCGTTTGGCATGATGGACAGGACTTGGCCAGCCCTCTTCTCGACCATGGGCACCTCGACCTGGGCATCCACGGGCTTCACTATGCTCCTCTTCACGCCATCGAATATGCCTATGGCCACTACCCTAGCCTTCGCAGAGCCGTGCTTGCCGGGCTTGGATTTCGTCATCTCGACGATACGGCACGGCTCGCCGTCTATGACTATGTAGGAGCCGACCCTCAGGGAACCCAGCTCCACGGGCTTGCTCACCTTTCCACCTCGAGTGAGCTATTTAGGTCCCGGACTTATAAATCAGAGGTGGTGCAGGGGAGGAATTGCCGAGCGTGAGCGTTATAGCCAACACGGCCAAGCCTGAGGCCGTCAGTATAGCAGAGCGTATAGTGGCCTACCTGTCTGGTGAGGGCATCGAGTTCGTGCTCGAGGAGGAGCTGGCCAAGGCCCTCAACAGGCCAGGGGACGGCGTGCCTCTACGGTCCATGAGGACTGACCTATTGGTCATCGTGGGGGGCGATGGCACTATCCTGAGGGCCTGCCTTGACCTGCCGGACGACGCACCGCCCATAATGGCCGTGAACGCCGGCGAGAGGGGCTTCTTGACCACCGTTGAGCCGAGCGAGGTCAAAGAAGCCCTCAGGGCCTTCTTCGAGGGGCGTGTGGAGGTAGAAGAACGCATGAGGCTTGAGGCCAGGATAGGCAGCACAGCCCTCCCGAAGGCCCTGAACGAGGTATGCCTTACCTCCAAGGTGCCCGCCAAGCTGTTCAAGGCCAGGGTGAGGAAAAACGGGGCTGAGATGTGCTGGGTTGAGGGAGACGGCCTCTTGGTGGCTACTCCGGCCGGTTCGACAGCTTACTCGCTCTCCTGCGGTGGGCCCGTCGTTGACCCTGGCCTGAGATGCCTCCTCCTGACACCCATATGCCCCGTCAGGCCCTCATGGCCTTTCGTCCTGCCCCCGAACGCCGAGGTTGAAGTAGAGGTCGTAAGGGCCAGGGAACCCGTGGCCGTCGTGGATGGCCAAGCTGTCTTTGAGCTTGAGGTTGGCTCGGTAGTGTGCGTAAGGGCGTCAGAAAGGCCCCTGAGGTTCGTGGGGCTCAGGGCCAGGTTCTACGAGAAGCTGGCCCGCAGGGGAAGTGGTCCTCATGCCTAAGAAGAAGGCCATCGTGTTGGATGCGTCAGCTTTCATAGCTGGCCTGGACCCGTTCTCCCTAGAAGGCCATGCCTTCACCGTGCCGGGCGTGAGAAGCGAGGTCAGCCCTAGCTCCATGGGCTCCCTTAGGCTGAGGCTGGCAGAGGAAAGCGGCAAGCTGACCGTGAAGGAGCCCAGCTCCGAGGCCCTGGAGGAGGCCAGGAAAGCGTCTGCCCTCCTCGGGGATGCCATAAAGCTATCGGATGTCGATGTCGAGCTGTTGGCCTTGGCCATAGAGCTGAAGGGCGAGGGCTATGAGACCTTGATAATAACGGACGACTACGCCATACAGAACGTGGCCAAGAGGCTCGGCATAGCCTTCTCGCCCGTGGCCACCTTCGGCATAAAGGAGGGGCTGACCTGGGTCGTCTATTGCCCAGCTTGCTTCGCCCGTTTCCCGGGCGACCTGGCCGTGAAGGAGTGTCCGATATGTGGGACACCTTTGAAGAGGAAGCCCTTAAGGAAGGGCGGAGGCCATGGGGACCGGCCCTCCTGAGCCCCTCCTATCGGATGCCATCATAGATGCCTTGGCCGAGGTCTACCCGCCGGGCGAGCTGGGCGAGGTCATCAAGGCCCTCGGGAAGCCGGGCCCCAGGTATTACATGCGGGTGAACACGTTGAAGGCTGACACGGGGACCGTGATCGACCGGCTGAGGGAGAGAGGGCTCGACGCCAGGAAGGACGAACACCTCCCCGAGGCCATATACGTGCCCGTCAGAGGCCCGTTCGAGCTGCCGGAGGTCGAGAAAGAGGTTGTCGTGGACAAGTTCACGGCTGAATCAGCCATGATGGGTTCTAACGTCTACGTGCCGGGCGTCCTGAGCTTCAGAGGCGTGAGACGCTGTGATGAGGTCCTGGTAGTCTCGGAGCTAGGGCAGCCCGTCGCGTTCGGGATAGCCAGGATGGACGAGCACGAGGTCCTGTCCGCCAGGAAGGGCCTAGCCGTCGAGGTCTTAAGGCCCCTGTATGAGCTGCCGCCCATCAGGGAGCTGAAGGAGTTCAAGGAAGGCCTGATATACCCTCAATCGCTGCCCTCCATGCTGGCCAGCAGAGTCCTCGAGCCCGAGCCCGGCGAACTCGTCCTCGACGTGGCCTGCGGGCCGGGAGGGAAGCTGAGCCACATATGCCAGCTCACGTCCAACGGGGCCCGCGTCATCGGCTTCGACAGGAGCAAGAGGAAGGTGGCTGAGACACGCGAGGTCCTAAGCAGGCTGGGCTGTGAGGCCGCCGTCGTTAGGGCTGATTCACGCTACCTCGATTTAGACGTCCCTTCCCTGGTCGAGAGGGCCGATAGGGTCTTGGTTGACCCGCCCTGCAGTGCCCTAGGCGTCCTGCCCAAGCTGTTTGACCTCAAGGACCGTAGGGAGCTGGCTTCACTAGCCGAATACCAAAAGCAGTTCATCAAGGTGGCCGCCAAGCTCGTCAGGCCAGGCGGCGTGGTAGTTTACAGCGTCTGCACCATGACGGCCCGGGAGTGCGAGGGCATCGTCTCCTTCGCCGTGGAAGAATGCGGCTTAGAAGTGGATGAGCAACCGATCTACATAGGCTCGAGGGGGCTCCCGGGCCTGGTCGAGAGGGCCGAGCTCCTCCAGAGGTTCCACCCGCATCTCCACGGCTCTGGCTACTTCATAGCGAGGCTCGTCAGGCCCAGGTGAGGGCACTTAGGCCTTCTTCCCCCGGTCCCACACAAGAGCCAATTGGCATCAAAGGCTTATTTGGAACGCCCGGCCAACATAGGGCGAAGGCGGGAATAGGATTGGAGCTATCGAGGCAGAAGGCGAGGAAGAAAGTCATGGAGAGGTTCGATTTCCTGAGGACTTGTGCCCTCGCTAGGGAACTCTGCTACCTCATAAGGTCCAATTTAGCCGTCCTTGACCCTGAGGACGTTCACAGGGCCTGTTTGTTCATATCTAAGCTATGCCAGGAGGCCGGTTGCATAGAGCCAGCTGAGCTATGTGCCAAGGCAGCTGAAGCTGTATTGCGTGATGAGGAGGAATTCCTGAGGCTCTGTGCTCAGAGCTGCAAGCTCTGTGGTCAACACGCTAGGAGGCCTAGGAGGGAAGCTGGCCGGGAGGAACGTGAGAGGGCTACTTATGTCGCCTGAGAAGGAAATACTAATACGTGGGAAGCCTCAGCCTGTCGGGGCATGGTGAGGCCCGTCCCCTGGAGACGTGTGGCTTCGTGGTCCTGCAACCTGTGCGGGAAGTGCTGCCGTGAGTACAGGGTGGTTCTTAAGCCAGAAGAATGGCTCAAGCTCGTGGACATCTACGGGCCTGAGGTAGCCGAGGTAGGACATGGGAAGTTCTACCTCAGGCGTAGGCCAGATGGCTCCTGCATCTTCCTGAAGAAGGTGGGCGGCAAGTGGCTCTGCGGGCTGCAGGACATGAAGCCGAAGGCCTGCAAGCTATGGCCTTTCAAGGTCCTGAGCTGGCCCAAGTACGGCCGGGCAGCAGAAGCCTACGTGAACTACATGGGGTGCCCGCTCTACGTCTACGTGGACCCGTTCTGCCCCGGCCTGAAATGGGGAAGCCCGACCCCGGCCTTCGTCTCGACCGTGCTGAAGGAAACCATAGAGATAGCCCTCGGCATAAGGACCGAGCAAGAGCACACGACTTCCAAGCTCCCCGAGAGCCTCAGGCTCTACCTCAGGGCCCGAAGGGTGAGAGGGCTAGGCCCAGCTGGGCCCAGGATATGAGGGCTCGTGGGCCCTTAGGAGTCAGACGGTTGATCCATCATCACTCCTCAGCCAAGGCTGAATTCATCACTCAAGGCCTTGGGAGACCTCTGGCCTTAAAAGCTCTGATCGCGAAATCCTTAAATCCCTCCGGAATGCCGGGCCAGTACGGGGGCCCGTAGCTCAGCCCGGTTAGAGCGGCGGGCTCATAACCCGCTGGTCCCCGGTTCAAATCCGGGCGGGCCCACCACATCACGCTTGCTGTACTACCACCGGAAAGACGCCTTTCTCGGCTGACCGTGAAGTAGTCGTCAGCGAAGAGAAGATTCTTCATCCTTCTGCTACGGCCACTCTCATCACCCAGGGGCCCTAGGGCCTCATCGGAGGTCTTCCGTTCACCTATCACAGCTCAGCCTCGTTAATCACGGGCCCGGGCCCCTCAGTTATTTTAGGAGGGCGGTATTAAGGGCTTCCCGGGGACCGCCTTGGACTACCTGGCTTTCCTGGAGCGTGAGGGGCTCGACCTGGCCATCTTCAAGGGGCCCGTCCTGGTCTTCTCGAGCCGTGGGGAAGGCCTGAGGCCCCTCCTGGAGGCCGTGGAGAA
>NJEJ01000006.1 GCA_002255025.1 Candidatus Bathyarchaeota archaeon ex4484_135
ATGCCCGGCCCCGTGGTCGGCCTGGCAGCCCTCAGCCTCCTCTGGGGCAGCGTCCTGACCGTCAGCCCGAGCGACATAGCCTTCCTGGCCATCCTGATGGCCCTTACGACCTCATTCCTGGCCTTGTTCTGGAAGGAAGTCCAGGCCGTCTTGTTCGACCCCAGGATGGCCGAGGCAGATGGCATTAACTCGAGGGCCTACATGAACGCCATGTTGTTCTTGCTCGGGGCCGTCGTGGCCCTATCACTGAAGCTCGTCGGAGGCCTGCTCGTGTACGCCCTTATCATGAATTCTGCTTCAACTGCCCTCCAGCTCTCTTACGACATGAAGAAGGTCTTCTTTCTGTCGCCCGCGGTGGGCATGACTTCTTTCCTTGCTGGCTTTGCCCTCTCCACGGCCCTCGATTGGCCCATAGGCTCTTCCATAGTCGTGGCCTCCTCCCTCCTTCTCGCCTTCGCAATCGTGTTTTCCCCAAAGAGGAGAAGGGGGTGAGAAGGTGAGGCTCGGGAAAGCCCTGGTGTTGACCGCCATAACCGTCCTCCTGCTGGCGTCTGCCAGCCTGCCCGGCAAGCCGGTGGCCAAGGCCGAGGCAGACCACGACGGCCTCTACGTGGTATGCATGACGACCGTCTTGGCCTCCATAGTGGAGCAAATCGGCGGGCCTTACGTGGAAGTAGAAGCCATAGTGCCAGCTGGCTTCTGCCCGGGCCACTACGACATGAGGCCGAGCGATGTCGAGGCGGTCAGCAAGGCCGATATCCTGCTGGGCCACATAGCCGTCTTCCCGTGGGTCGAGAAACTCCTCCAGGCGGCCGGCAGGTCCGTGAGCGACCTCATAATGCTCCACGGGGCATGGAACACGCCCGAGGGAGCCATATCTTATGTGAAGAACATCACGGACATACTGTGCTCTCACCCGGAGACGAACTCCACCATGGCCTCCTACTTCACCGAGATGAACGCGACCATATGCTCCGAGCTCCAGGAGCTCGCCTCTTACCTGAAGGCGAGGGCAGAGGAGCTGGGCGTGGGGTCCGTTAAGGTTATATGCATGCAGTGGCAGGTCCCGTTCGTCTCTTGGCTGGGCTTCAACATAACGGCTACCTTCCCACCGCCGGAAAGCATGAGCCCCAAGGACATAGAGGCCCTCGTGTCCAAGGGCAAGGAAGAAGGCGTGGCCATAGTGATAGATAACTTGCAGAGCGGGACCGAGGTTGGCACGGAGGTAGCCCGTGAGATAGGTGCCGAGCACGTCGTCCTCACGAACTTCCCTGGGGCCGCCCCGGGCACTAAGACGCTGGCTGACATGTTCAGGCATAACGCCTACCAGCTCTTCAACGCCACGGCCCGTTGGCAGGCCTATGGAGGCATGATAAGGCAGCTCAAGAACCAAATCGAGAGCCTGAAGAGTCAGAACACCTTGTTCCTGGGCCTGATCATCGGACTGGCCGTGATTGCGATTGCCGAGGCAGTCCTGCTGATCGCCTGGAGGAGGAGAACATGATAAAGGTCTTGAGGACTGGTCCCAGCAGCCGGGAACTCCTCTCGAGGCCTGCCACCAGGGCCGTCAGGGTGGGCCTGACATACTTGCTGCCCGGCCAGAACGTCGGCAAGCACACCACGGGCCAGAACGAGGAGGTAATAGTAGTCCTGAGGGGCCGGGGGGTCCTTAAGGCCGATGGAGGCGAGCACGAGCTATCAGAGGGCTGCGTGGCCTACATAGGGCCCGAAACGGAGCACGATGTCCAGAACACGGGCGACGGGCCCATGGCCTACATCTACATAGTGACCCCAGCGGCCCAGTAGGGGCCGGAAACCCCTAATTTTTATGACCCGTCAACCTGTCCTCGGGGCCAGCCAATCTATCAAGGCCCTTGGGTCCGGACACCTGACCTCGAACCTTATAGGGCCGAGGGGCGATTCGCCATGAGGCTCCGACGTGGAGACGTGCCTGGCGTAGGCGGCCTGCTTGTTCAAGTAGAAGACGAGCTTATCTCCTTCCACGCCAGCCAGCAGGGCAGCCCTGACGGCATCTGAGATACGGTCCATCCTTATCAAGATTCTCAGCTTCGACAGGGCATCACGCCCTCTCGCACGGGCCACTAGGACGTGGCCCAGCTCGGCTGGCCTAAGCTCGTATTCGGCCCCGAAGAGGACGTTCTCAATGGCCCTCTTGACCTTCTCAGGGTCCTCCGTCGGGTAAACTGGTGCCTCGACCAATACCTCGACCTCGCTCAAGGCATCCGCCCTTCCTCGCCTGACCACTCCTCCAGGAGCCTTATAAGGTGCCTTGGGAAGGCCGTCCTCAGCTTTGCCCTGCCAGCCCTCCTTATCAGATCGGCCACGTGGAGGCCCCTTCTCCTTAAGAAGTCTCGGACGCCCTCCTTGGTCGGTTCCACGTCGGTCCTGAAGACCTCACGGATCAGGATGGCCAGGTTCTCCTCAAGGGCTTTCTCACGGCCCATTATGGCCACGTAGAGGTTGCCCCACCTGCTGCCCCTACGTGCCCAGACGTGCTTGAAGTCGTCAGCATCTACCTTTACTTTACGGTCCATGAAGTACTCCCTGACGTGCCTGTTGAAACGTCCATCATCAAAGCGTTCCCTGTCTATCACCACGAGCACATCTCGCCCGAAGCGGCCTATCAGCTCGGCTGCGCCCCTCACGGAGCCCTCAAGGCCCAAGGAAGGCCTGTCCTGAGGCATGAGGACGGCTCTCTCGTGATCGAATTTCTCGAGGAGGGCCCTCATGACTACCTCATCATGATGGCCGTCTCCTATCACCAGGAAGCCCGCTAGCTCGGCATCCGTGATCAACAGGCCCCTCACGAGCCTCATAGTATATCCACCACTCGCCTGATGTCAATATGACTCTCGAGCATTTCCCTCAGCTCGTCAAGACCGAGGTATCTGGGCTCCAAGATGTCGTCGGGCCCCTTCTTCAGGACCACGACGGTCGCATCCTCCGGCCCGACGGCCGCGAGCCTGTCGAGCACGTCATAGCTGTGCGTGGTGAGGATGACCTGCCAATCCCGGCTGGCCAGCCACTCCAAGACGGCCTCTATCAGGCCTGGGTGAGCTGACGCCTCTATGTCGTCCCAGAGGATCACCTTGGGCTTGTAGGTCTCAAGCCAAAGGCCGTACAGGAGGATGCGTTCTACGCCATTCCCTAGGTCGGCCGTCTTCACATATATGACACGCCCGTCGGGCAGCTCCTTCCT
The DNA here is from genome assembly GCA_002255025.1 of Candidatus Bathyarchaeota archaeon ex4484_135. GTDB lineage: Archaea > Thermoproteota > Bathyarchaeia > EX4484-135 > EX4484-135 > EX4484-135. The sequence goes on from NJEJ01000006.1 coordinate 3,221, forward strand.
CAGCACTATGGAGTTGAAGCGGACGGTTGCCTCCGTGAAGCGGTCACGGACAGCTCTGGAAATTAAGTCCCTGACTACCGCCGTGTTGGCCCCGGATTTCTCCACCTTTGCCCACTCCCCCTCCTTTCTTAATCCATCCGCCAGGCGGGCAAGGAAGACAGTGCTATTCGGGAGGAGCAGGACGGATGTCCCTAGCTCGTCCTCGCCGACTTCCAAGAGCCTGGCGACTTCAGATTTAGTCGCTTCCCACGAGGGTCTTGCTTCGCTCAGAGGGAGCCTTAGCTCCTCGCCACGAACGGTGTATCTTATCTCCCCTTTCCCAGTATAGCCGTAAACGAGAGAAGGCACCCCGCTGTGTATGGCATTCATAAATTGCCTCCAGGTCCAGCCGAGCGGCACGAAGCGTATCTCGCTATCGAAATCACATGGAGGGAGGAGGGCTATTGCCTCCAAGACGCTCGTCTTGCCGGAGTTGTTCCGGCCTATGAGGATGGTGAAGCGGCCCAATCTTATGGGCTCCTTGCAGGCCCTTATGCCCCTGAACTCCCTCAGGTCCACGCTGGTTATCAGAGGACCCGTCAATCCCGTCGCCCGTGTTCAAGGCCCGTCGGTCAATTAAGCCCTTTCGCCCGCAGCTTGGCCAAGAGTTCCCGGGCCTCCTCAGCCAGTTCCTCAAGGGTGCCCTCGTTCACTATCATGTGGTCGGCCATGGCTATGGCCGAGCCTATGCCGACCGATAGCTCGGCCTTATCACGCTCGAGGAACTCCTGCCAATCCCTAGGGTCGTCCGGCCTCCCCCTGGCCCTCAGGCGTTCAAAACGCGTCTTAGGGGAGGAGTGGACGGCCACCAAGACCACTCGGCCGTATCGGGCATTGAAGGCCTCTACCTCCTCCAGGCTCCTGATGCCCTCTATGAGGACCTCCGGGCCAGCTTTATCTATGAGCGGGAAGCAGAGCTCCGCCACGGCAGCTGGGCCTCTCTCGGACCTCAGCTCGAGCATGAGGGACCTCATGTTCGGCCCGGTGGGCTCTAGGCCCCTACGGCGTGCTTCCGCCCGGACGGCATCGCCCATGGAGATCACGTCGAAGCCCATCTCTCTGGCCACCCTGGCCACCACGGACTTCCCGGAGCCGGGCATGCCGGTCAAGCATATCACGAGCCTTCTGGGCCTGTTTTCCATGGCCGGGGATTGCTGGCCTAACGGGCATATGAGCTTTTGGGCCTCAGGGTCCTCTTGGCTCCCGACAGCCATAAGGCCAGTTTCTTCCAGAGCCGGACCGCTAAGCCGGGCGGGCCTTTCCTGGCTGCCCAGCAGGCTAGTGCGAGGGCTATGACGGCATCATCATGCCCCCCGGGCTCGTGGGTCAACTTCAGCTTGCCGGAGGGCGTTGCCTCCTGCCTTATGCACCCGAGCTGGCGTATCAGGAGCCTGTCGTAGGGCAGCTCCAGCCTTCCGGCCTCCATGAGGGCCTTGAGGCCGGAGAAGAGCTCTGATTTCCTCTCAGCCGTGAACTTCACGCCCAGCAGCACGGAGGGTCCCAGCTCCTCCATCAGGACCTCGTAAACAGCTTCTCCAACGCCTGAGCGGTCCATGGCCAGCCTAACGAGGCTTAGCTTCTCGTGGGCCCTCAGGACCGCTTCCGAGACGCTCCCCCGGCCCAAATAGGGCGTGTTAAGCTCAAAGACCTTCAGGAACCTCAGCGTCAGCTCCCGGCCGGATTTCTCCACCACGGCCAGGGCCGAGTAACCCCTCAGCTTGCCGAGGTCTAGGCCAGCATAGTATTCGCCCGGCCCTAGGGAGGCCAGCTCATTTAGCTCGCGGGCCAGCTCGAGCTCGGGCTTGACGCACGTGGCAGATTACGATGGCAGACTCCTGACGGACCTCGTGAAGGCCTCGGGAGAGCTAGGCAGGGACGGCACCATAAGGCCTGGTGCCGTCTCGGTGCCCAAGATAGCATCTAACGTCGGCGTGAAGAGCGACCTGATAACGGCTCGAACGAGCGATATATACTCCACGGAACTCACGAACTACATCAAGGTAGAACGCTTCTACCTGTCCTGCCAATCGGGCGTCAAGAACGTGGTAGAAGCAGCCTCCTGCGAGCTCAGGGTCCTCCACGGCGATGGCCAGGGGAAGGCCTGGTGTAAGATCACGATGCAGGAGGGCGATGGCCCCGAGGAACCCTACGCCGAGTGGTCCACGACGAGCACGGATTACGAGGCCTTCTCAGCTGAGGATGAGGTCATAGGAGGCGAGGGCCAGCCCTTCACGGCCAGGTTCTACATAAAGGTCGAGATCATAGAGGCCCCTCCGCCGGGAGGCAAGCTCCCGAAGGTCTACATGAGGAACCCCCGCGTCAGGGGGAGGAGGTATGCCCTCAGGCTCGAGGTCCCGTAGGACGGTGGTCCGGATAACGCCATCTCTCTTCAAGGGCGTGCTCGAGCTGGCACCCCGCAGGCCGAATGCGGTCATTTACAGGGGCCTGCCACACATGGAGCTGGTCTTCAACCAGCCCCTGACGGACGAGGAAAAGCAGAAGCTCCTAAGGGACCTGAGGGAGAAGTTCGGGGACGAATTCGAGGTCGAGGTAATAGATGAGTGAGGAGAACGTTTATCACATGCGGTAAGGCCAGTTTGGCCGGTGAAGGGCTTGGCCAGCGAGACCCCCTGCCTCATCTTTTACGGGGGCGTGGGAGGAGAGGTCGGAGGGAACCAGATACTGCTCGCCGACCCCGGGACCAAGACGAAGTTCCTCCTCGACTTCGGCTGCAACTTAGCCAGGAGGGGTCTGCTGTACCCTTTCCCCATGACGCCTAAGGACAGGGGCGAGATGGTGAACGTCGGCCTAGCACCGAGCCCAGAGGTCCTCATATCTAAGCCCTTCCCCGGGCCCGTGAGCGGTGCCTTCATATCGCATCCCCATGCCGACCACTACCTCTGCATCTGCCTCCTGCCAGAGGGGACGCCCGTCATGGCCTCGCCCGGCTGCTTGACCATGATGGAGGTCAGGCGGTCAACCAGGCGTAAGGGGCCCGAGGACGAGGTAGGCCACTTGGAGTTCAGGCCCTTAGAAGCTGGGAAGCCGCTCGAGCTGGCAGACGGCTTCTCCATCAGGCCCTATTACGTGGACCACAGTGCCTTCGGGAGCATGGGCGTCCTCGTGGAGGCGAGCGGGAAGCTCATAGCCTACACGGGCGACATAAGGTTCCACGGCCCCCTGAAGGACTACAGCCTTGATTTCGAACGGATACTGGAGAAAAAGGGCCCTGATGTGCTCATCTTGGAGGGCACGAACGCTATAGGGGCCCGCATGGTGGGGGAGGACGAGGTCGAGCGTGATATGGCCAGCATATTCGCGGATGCCAAGGGCTTAGTGATGGTGGATACCAACTTGGGGGACATCTGGAGGACATCCAGCATAGTGTCAGCTGCTAAAGAGGCCAGGAAAGACGTCCTCATACCGCTCAGGCTCCTGGCCATCTTGGAGGCCCTGAAGGAAAAGGCCTGCAGGATAAGGCCCGACTTGATAAGGATGCCGGTACCAGACCCCAGGGAGCCCAACGTACTCATATATGTCAGGCCGAAGAAACGCCTGGAGAAATGGGAAAAAGACCTCCTCTCCCTCTGCGAGGAGGAATTAGGGTCCGATAAGCTCATCGAGCCAGACGAGGTGGCCAAGAGGCCCCACGAGCTGGTCATGATATCCGAGCACCCGGCCTCCGACATGAGGGATGTAGGGCCGCCCAAGAGGACCGTGCTCGTCCATGCCAGGAGCGAGCCCTTCAACGAGACAGGCCTGGTCGAATATGAGACCTTGAAGGCCTGGCTGAGGACGTTCGGCATACCCATGCTCCACGCCCACAGCAGCGGGCACGCCAGCCTGATCCGGCTGGCCGAGATGGTAGAACGCGTCGGGCCAGAGAAAGCCATAGTAGTTCACACTCCTGAGCCAGAGCTGGCCAAGAGGTACCTAGAGGGCTTCTGCCGGGAAGTGATAACACCCGGCCCGGGCGAGAAAATACGGCTTTAAGGCCCTAAGGCCCCGGCTGCCCGGGCCAGCAAGGCCAGGAGCTTACAGGTCCTATACCTGGCATCTCCAACAGGCCAAGAGGAGGACAGCACAGGGCTTATGACGCCAGCAGCCTTCAGGACCGCCACGGATAAGTCCTCAAGGCCTTCCAGGCCCATGGAGCGGCAGGCAGAAGCTATATCAGAGCCCGAGATGGAGCCCTTGCCCGAGAGTAGCAAGGACAGCTCTGCCATGGCGTAGGCCAAGTGGCCCTCCATGCCCAGGTCCAAGAAGAGGTCGGCCAGGCCCTCTCTGACCTCCCTGCCTTCTAAAAGAGCTCTTATTGCGGCTCCAGCAGCAGGATTAAGCCTCAAGGCTGAGCCTGGCCCGAGGGGGCTGCTGTCCCACTCCAGGCAGCGTGAATCAGCCCTCACGGGCAAGGCCAGCCCCAGGTCGAAAGCCAGCAGTAGGGCATCTTCATCGCCTGCCGAGGAGAGGGCATCCTCATAGCTCAAGAAGCCTTTTTCGAGGAGGCGGTCCGTCAGGCAGGCCAAGGCACGGGTCTCTTCACCAGAAAGGCCGAGTCCTCCTGCTAGAGCCTCGAAAAGGCGAGTAAGCCGGCTGAAATGGGCCTCACGACTGGCTGTACTCATGGGCACTTGTCCTCCGTCACCGGGGCATATAGGTGTGCTTAAGTGGGTGATTTCAAGACTAGGAGACGCTCATGAGGGTAAGGGCCAAGATTGAGGTGGAGCTCGCCTACCGGGCCTCGGAGGGAGAGCTCGAGAAGACCACATCGCTGAGGTGCTACTTCTGCGGGGGAAGGCTGAGGAGGACACGGACCACCTACTACTCGCCTTTAGGTATTATCGTGAGGGATGTCCCTGCCTTTGAGTGTGAACAGTGTGGCGAAGTATACTTTGATGCTGAGACGTCAAGGAAACTCGACGCGTTAGTCAAGAACACGGCGAAGATTATGGAGGAAGAGGAAGATAGGTTGGCGGCTGCATTTAGAAGCTATGAGCAGGCTTAGGTCCCGAGTTTGCTCATGCTGATACGAGTTCCGATAACTCCTTACCCCTGCTTATTTCAGTAATTCTTACGGCTACCTCTAGGGTAATCTAAACCCAAGGCTTAATTCACGTGCACTTTTAACGAAGGCTTGGCGCCGGGGCCGGGATTTGAACCCGGGCGGGCTTGCGCCCAGTGGCTTAGCAGGCCACCCCCATACCAGGCTAGGGGACCCCGGCGTTCCGCCATATGGGGCCTTTAGGGACCTATAAAGGCCTTGCGACTTCCGGCCCGCTTTTTTCCACAGGCTTATCTGGCTCGAGCGGGCCATTAGGGCTGGCATGCTGGCTGGCATAGTGGGGAAGCCGAACGTGGGCAAGACTACTTTCTTCGTGGCCGCCACGATGGCACTGGCGGAGATAGCACCTTACCCCTTCACGACCATCAGGCCGAACAGGGGGGTGGCCTACCTAAGGGTGAGGTGCGTCTGCCGTGAGCTGGGCGTGCAGGACGAGCCCGTGAACTCCTTGTGTATAAATGGCAACAGGCTTATTCCCGTCGAGCTGATAGATTGTGCTGGCCTGGTCCCGGATGCCTGGCGTGGGAGAGGGCTCGGGAACCAGTTCTTGGACGAGATAAGGAAGGCAGATGCCCTCATCCACGTGGTCGACGCGTCTGGCTCGACGGACATAGAAGGGCGGCCCTGCAAGCCCGGCGAGCACGACCCCGTGGAGGATGTCAGGTTCCTAGAGCGTGAGATAACCATGTGGATAGTCCAGATAATGAAGAGGGATTGGCGTAAGCTGGCCAGGCGTGTTGAAACAGCGGGCGAGAAGCTTGTGAACGCCTTGGAGAGGCGTCTCAGCGGGTTGGCCATCAAGAGGTCCCACATAATAGAGGCCCTGAGGAAGACGGGCCTCGACCCGAACAGGCCGAGCTCTTGGTCGGACGATGACCTCTATGCCTTTGCGGACCAGCTTAGGCGTTCTTCAAAGCCCATGTTGATAGCAGCCAACAAGATAGACATACCGACGGCTGAGGAGAACTTGGAACGCCTTAAGGAAACGGGCTACCTGGTCGTCCCATGCTGTGCTGAAGCAGAACTGGCCCTCAGGAGGGCTGCCGAGAAGGGCCTGATAAGGTACTTGCCAGGGGACCCTGATTTCAAGGTCGTAGACCCCTCGAAGCTTAGGCCTGAGCAGACGAAGGCTTTAGAGGCCATAAGGGAACGTGTCCTGGCGAAATACGGTTCCACGGGCGTCCAGCAGGCCATAAACGCTGCTTACTTCGACTTGCTCGGTGCCATAACGGTCTACCCGGTGGAAGACCCTGAGAAGCTGTGCGATCACCAAGGCCGTGTGCTCCCGGACGCCTACGTGGTCCCGAGGGGCACGACAGCACGCCAGCTGGCCTACATGATCCACACGGAGCTGGGCGAGTCCTTCATATATGCCGTAGATGCCAGGACGAAGAAACGCCTGGGTGAGGACTACGTCCTGAAGGACGGTGACGTCATCTCCATAGTCAGTGCTAGGAAGAGGGGTTGAAAAGGCTCGTGTTCATGGAGTTTACTCAGAAGGTCTCGTGATGTACTATCTCGCTCAAGCTCCTCCTCGGGGGAGGCTTGGGTTTCTCGGCCGGATAGCCCACGGGCACTATGGCCACAGGCCTGACACCCGCTGGAGCATCTATCAAGCGGCCCACGGCATCCTCCCTGAAGGCACCTACCCAACACGTCCCGAGGCCCCTGGAGTAGGCCGCTAAGAGCATGTTCTGGGTGGCTGCAGCCGTGTCCTGGATGCAGTAGAGCGTTGAGCCCCTCGTCCCGTAGATGCTTGCCGACCTGAGGGCATCCGCACAGACTACTATAACGGCTGGTGCCTGGGCTATGAACATCTGGCTCAGGGCCGCCCTGGCCAGGTCCTTCTTGAGCTCTGGGTCCCTGACCACCACGAACTCCCAGGGCTGGAGGTTCCCGGCCGATGGTGCCCACCTGGCGGCGTCCAAGAGTTCCATGAGGAGCTCGTCATCGACGCCCCTGTCGAGGAAACGCCTTACGCTCCTGCGTCCTCTTATGGCCTCCATGACCTCCAATCCGGTCCCCCAAGCCTTATCTAAGGCATGAGGTTTAAGGACTTCCCGCATGGGGACCGGGGAAGCCAAGATAGGGGTCTTCATCTGCCACTGTGGGCTGAACATAGCTGGCGTCATAGATGTCAAGAGGCTCCGCGAGATGGCCTCTAAGCTGCCTGGCGTGGTCGTGTGTGTTGATTACCCGTACATGTGCTCTGAGCCAGGGCAGGAGCTGATAAGGAAGAGCGTAGCCGAGCACGGCCTCAACAGGGTGGTCGTGGCAGCCTGCTCGCCCTCTATGCACGAGGAGATGTTCAGGCAAGTCCTCAGGTCGGCAGGCCTGAACCCGTTCTTGCTTGAGGTGGCCAACATAAGGGAGCACTGCTCTTGGCCCCACGCCCATGAGCCTGATAAGGCCACGGAGAAGGCCCTGAAGCTCATAGAGATGGCTGTCGCGAAGGCCCGCTTGCTCAGGCCGATAGAGCTGAAGGAAGTGCCCGTGGCCAGAAGGGCACTCGTCATAGGAGGTGGCATAGCAGGCATAACGGCTGCCCTCGACCTGGCCGAGGCGGGCGTCGAGGTCTATCTGGTCGAGAAGGAGCCGTCCATAGGCGGCCACATGGCCCAATTAGACAAGACGTTCCCGACCTTAGATTGCTCGGCCTGCATACTCACGCCGAGGATGGTCCAGGCCGCGAGACACCCGAACATAAGGCTCCTGACCTACTCGGAGGTCGAGGAAGTAGCCAGGGCGGGCGGTGGCTTCGAGGTCGTCATAAGGAAGAAGGCAAGGCACGTGTGTGAGGACAGGTGCACCGGCTGCGGGATGTGCGTCGAGAAATGCCCCGTGGAGGTCCCGAGCGAATTTGACCAGGGCCTTGGCCCGAGGAAGGCCATATACATACCGTTCCCGCAGGCCGTCCCCAAGGTAGCCGTCATAGACGACGAGCACTGCATAAGGTGTGGCCTCTGCGAGCGTGTCTGCGAGGCAGGTGCCATAGATTTCGGCCAGGAGGACGAGTTCCTGAAGGTCGAGGTCGGTGCCATAATAGTTGCCACGGGCTTCGAGGTCATGGACCCGTGGTCCCTGCCGGAGCTGGGCTTCTTGGAGAGCCCAAACATCATAACGCACCTCCAGCTCGAGAGGCTGCTGAGCTCCTCCGGCCCCACGGGCGGCAAGATCATCAGGCCCTCGGACGGGAAGGAGCCGAGGAGCGTGGTCATAGTAACGTGCGTGGGCTCGAGGGACGAGAGGGCGAACCCGTACTGCTGCCGGATAGGCTGCTCCATAGCAGTCAAGCAGGCCGTCCTGCTGAAAGAACGCCTGGGCCCGGAGGCCAGGATATACGTCTGCTTCATGGACTTAAGGACCTACGGACGTGGCCTTGAGGAGTTCTACGCAAAGGCGAGGTCAGAGGGCATAACGTTCATCCGGGGGTCTCCATCTGACATCGAGGTCATGCCGGACGGCACCATAAAGGTAACGGTTTTCGACCAGAGCACGGGCAAGCTGTTGGAGATATCGGCCGATCTTGTGGTCCTCATAGCTGGCCTGAGGCCGCCAGGGGACCTTAAGGACCTGGCCGCCAAGCTGAAGATACCGTTGGGGCCAGATGACTTCCTCTTAGAGGCACACCCGAAGCTGAGGCCCTCCGAGGCAGCGTCTAGGGGCATATTCATGGCTGGTGCCTGTCAGGGGCCAAAGGACATAGTGGAAACGGTCTCCCACGCAAGTGCGGCAGCAGCTAAGGCAGCCTCCATGCTCCTGAAGGGCTACGTGCTCTCTGAGCCCTTCATAGCCGTCGTAGATGAGGCCTCCTGCCGGGGCTGCGGACGCTGCGAGGAAGTCTGCGAGTTCGGTGCCATCGAGGTCGTAGAGGAGAAGACCGGCCGCCTCGTGGCCCGCGTTAACGAGGCATTATGCATGGGCTGTGGTGCTTGCTCGGTCAGGTGCCCGACGGGTGCCATAAAGGTCCGGAACTTCGGGCCAGAACAGATATTGGCCCAGGTGGCCGTGGCCTCGAGGTGATGGCGATGTCGGGCCTGACGGACCTTATGACCATGGCCAAGCCCAACGAGGCCCTGAAGGCCCGTATAATAGCCCTGCTGGCCAGGGGACCGGACATGTGCCTCCAGTGCGGCCGCTGCACTTCCGGCTGCACAGCCTTCAGGCTCTTAGAGCTCAAGCCTCACGAGATAGTATGCTCGGCCAAGATGGGCTTCGTGGAAGAACTGGTCTCCTCGAAATCCATATGGGATTGTGCTCTATGCCTCAAGTGTGCCGAGAGGTGCCCGCAGGAGGTATCGCCTTACGAGCTCATACTATCCTTGAGGAACGAAGCGATATCCAAGGGCTTAGAAATCCCAGAGGCCCTTAGGGACATCCTGATGACCCTCATGGAGACGGGCCTGGCCTTCAAGCCCAAGAAGGCGGTTGACAGGGAAGGCAAGGCTTACGGGAGGGAGGAGCTCGGCCTCCCGGCCCTAAGGACGGGCCTCAGCGAGCAAGCCCTCATGGCCCTGATGGAGCTGCTCGGGGGTGCCTGACGTGCCGGGCCTGGCCGTCTTCTGGGGCTGCCGTGTCCTGTCGGGCGACGTGGCCTTAGAGCTATCGGTCAGGAAGGTCCTGGAGACCCTGGGCGTGGATATCACGGACCTGGAGCCCCAGTCCTGCTGTGGAGAGCCCATAAGGAGCCTCAACCTGACGGCCTCATGCTACCTCGCCCTCAGGATATTAGCCTTATCGGCCAGCAAGGGCTATAACGAGGTCCTCATGCCTTGCAGCAAGGGATACTTCATGGCAAATTGGTCCTTAGACATGCTCTCCCGCTCGGGCGAGCTATCCGAGGCCATATCAAAGGCTTTCTCATCGGAGGGCCTCAGCCTAGACCGCTTGTCAAGACCTATCGACCTCGTGGAACTGGTGTACCGTGCCGTGGGCCCCGAGGGCCTAAGGAACAAGGTCGAGAAGCCCCTGGGCCTCAGAGTTGCCCTTCATCCCGGCTGCTACTTCATGAGGTCCAAGCCTGGGACGGGCGAAGGCCTGAGGAAGCTGGCCGAACTCAGGGAACTGCTATCCGCTGTAGGCGTCGAGGCACCTTACTACCCGGGCATGATGGATTGCTGTGGGGGAAGCCTCTGGCTGACGAGGCAAGATGCCGCCCTGACCTTGGCTGGCTCTAAGCTGAAGGCTGCTTCCGAATCGAGCCTCGATTGCCTGGTCGTCCTGTGCCCCTCTTGCTTCGAGATGTTGGATGCCAGGCAAGAAGATGCCTTATCGGCTGTCGGGGAAAAGAAGGGCGTTCCGGTCCTCTACCTACCCCAGCTCCTGGGCTTGGCCCTTGGCATTGACCCGGCCGAGCTAGGCCTGAGGTTCAACAGGAGCCCCGTGGAAGAACTGTCCGTGGTGCGGTAAGGTTCTGTGGTGCAGGACCCTCCTGACGAACACCAGCAGGGCTGCCGAGGCGAAAACGATGAGCAGGCAGAGTTCTAAGGGCGAGAAGGGCCGTGCCAGCCTGACCTGGATTACCTGCCCGTTGTATTCGACTTTAAACTCACGTTTGACCTCAGGCCACAGGGAGACAGATACCGAGGCCCTGTAGGTCCCGGGAGCCATGTCCCGGATTTCCACTCGGCCGTCGGGCCCCGTCCGATAGGAGCCGATGGGCGTCCCGTTCTCGGTCATCACGGCCACGAGGGCACCTTCGATGGGCCTGCCCCAGAGGTCCACGACCCTGATGTAGAAGTCTAGGACCGTGCAGTTCACGAGTAGCTCCTGCTCATCGTAAGTCAAGTTGAACGTACCAGATGCGACCTCGGTCCTGAAGGGCCTATCCCAATAGGCCCTGAAGGAGTACATCAGGGGCGGCAGGTCTTCGAGTCTCAGGAGCCCGCCCGGCCCAGAGGTATTGGCCAATTGGAGGCTGGAGTTGGAGCCGAGGACGAGCAGGACGCCTTCCAAGGGCTCCCCGCCCGCGTCCAACAGCCTGACGTTCAGGTCGAAGAAAGAGCACCTGAGCCTCAGGAGGCCCGACCTCGGCACGAACACGCTGATGGCCTCGTGGACCTGGACGGCCCCGTAATAGGCCCTTATCTCGTAAACGCCTGGGGAAAGGCCGTTGAAGCTCACCAGCCCATCGGGCCCAGAGGTGCCCTCTGCCACCACCGAGCCACTTGCCTCGGCCAGTTCTACCTTGACGCCCTCTATGGCACGCTCGCCGTCCGCGTCTAGGCAGGCGACCGCGAGGCCGTAGGTGCCGGTGGCGTTGTAGAACAGGACCGTGGGGTCGCCGAACATGGTTCCGTACTCGGCCACCGTCTTCCAATCCAAGTAGTAGCCCGTGGTAGGCTCTGGCTCGTAGACGGACATCGTGGCCGTGTAGTTCTCTATGGCCTCGGCCCAGGCCTGCCCGAGCAGCACGGGCCCCTTCGACAGAGCCCTAGTGAGCAGTATGTCCATCAGGCCAGCCAGGCCGCACGGTGCCCACTCGCTCACGAACATCCAGGCCACCCTCGTGCAGCCGAAATAGGCTATGGCCCCACCGTCCGGGTTCAGGAGGAAGTCCTCTCCTATGCAATCCCTGTCCGAGAACCTGGCGGTCGAGCAGGCAGCCGTCACGACCACCGGGAACTTAGGTCCGTTGGTCAAGTCGAGCACGTCGTTGGTCCATATCGTGTCCAGGCGGCCCAGGGCCCAGGCATCAGGTAGCCCGTGCCCGACGAAGTTCAACAGGCCACAGCCCTTCTGGAGCTGGCTCAGGAGGGAGAAACGGCTCAAGGTCCCCTTCGTCTCGTAGAGCTTCAC
>NJEJ01000062.1 GCA_002255025.1 Candidatus Bathyarchaeota archaeon ex4484_135
AGCACGTGTCCTCCTGGCGTCCTCTCCTGCAGCAGGGCCTCGAGCTCCATGATCTCTCCTGGCTCCAAGCTGCCATCTAGCGGTGCCAGCCTGCCTGCCGTGTAAGATGGCCTATCCCTCGGCCCGAGCACCCTGACCTTCGACCAGCCGTACTTCTCGACGTCCAAGATGGCCATCCTCTCTGCTACGCCCGAGCCAGCTGAGGCCGAGAGGGGGCACCTTATGTCGGCCCTGCTCCAGTAAGCCTCTAGGCCCGACCTGAGGGCATCGAGGACCTTGAGGGCTGTCCTGAGGCCCTCCTGGCCATCCTGGGGCAGCTGGCCCGAGAGGACGAGGCAGGCTTCTGGAAGCCCGACGAAGCTTATCGGGTAAGCCGAGTGGGCCATCCTTATGTAGGAGTCGCCGTTCACGTCGGCCATTATGCCGGGCATGAGCCTCCTACGGCCTCTCTCGTTCAATATGGACCTCCTCTGGGCGGAGGCCCTGACGGCTATTTCCAATAGCTCCCTGAGGCCAGCTAAGAAGTCCTCTAAGTCCCTCCCGGCCTCATAGGTGAGCCTCGGCAGGTTAAGGACCACGCGTCCCATCCTGCCGACCCTCAGGAGGTCGAGTTCCCAATCGCCGGTCCAATCCGGCCTGAGGGCAGCTCCCTAAGACATCGAGCAGCACATCGGCTAGTTCGAGGGCCTTCTCACCTACTTCCTCGCATGAGGAAGGCGTCCCGCCAGGGCCGGGGAGAATGGCCTCTTTCATGAGGTCCGGGACGGCCAACTCGACACCGAGCGTGATGACATGCCCCTTGCCCATCGAGCCGAGGCCAGCGAGCTCGAGGAGGAATCTCCTGAGCTCCCTTGAGGCATCCTCCTGGTCGCGGATGAAGGGTGCCAAGAACACGTTGAAGAAGGGCAGGACTTGCTCTGTCCTGACCTCGCAGTAGCAGGAGCTGAGCATGAGCTTGACGGTCGTCAGGGCCTCCCCGAGGTCCCGAGGCGGTTTCGTCTTAAAGCCCGTCCAAGAGGGCGGCAGGCCGGAGGAGAAAAGGGGCCTCAGGTCATGGCATATGGCCGATGGGCCGAGGGCCCAGTGCCTCAGGTCCTCTATGTGGAGGGAGCCGGACAGGTGGGCATCTGCAACGTCCCTGTAGAGGACCCCTATGAGGGCGTACTCCTCTAGGACTTTATCACATGCTTCTTCCCTCACGGCCCAGGTCGGCGAGCTCGATAGCAGCTGGCTCACGTCATAGACGGGCAGGCCGACCCTCGTCATCTTGTGCCTGTACTCCTCTAGGCCCTTCTCCAATAGGACCGCATTTACCAGCTCTCTTATCAGCGGGGCCGTGAGGTACTTCACCCTTATCATGCTGAGCTTTTCCTCGACCTCGGCAGCTATCCTGGACGCCAGCTCGGCTGGGACATCTGCTTCTCTGACGAGCGACTCGGCAATCCTCGATTTGTCGAACTCCTCTATGGCCAGCCTAGATGTCCTCACGACCATCCTCCTCTTGCGTGCCATGCGTTCCTCCAGGCCCTCCATCATGCCGTGGGCAAGCCTTCCCAGGTCGGTTATCTCGTAGCGGCCCCCGTCCCTCCCGGGCCTGATGAGGCCAGCCTTCACGAGCGTCTTCAAGTGGTAGGCGAACTTGCCAGCATCCCTGTCGGGAGATAAGCCGAGGCTCCTCATCAGCTCTGTGTAGGACATGGGGCCCCTGGCCAGCAGGTCCAATATCTGGGCCCTGATGGGCGAGGCGAGGGCCTTCACGACCCGGAGGTTCGGCGGCGTTCTCAGCTCTGCTCCCCACATTCCGGCCGGGCCGGGGGCTGAGGCCGTAATAAATAAGGGCTTGATATGGTTGAATACACTATGACGAGTAGGGTGAATATATTACCTTACTCTCCGTCCCTCTTTCACCACCCTACATAAGGACCGGACATCCGGGGCTCCATCCTGTCTAAAAACTTGTATATACACGAGGGCTTAAATTCCTCTGGGAAAGGTTTATCAGCCTTAAGTCGAAGGGCGTAGCAGGGGCCGTCGGCTAGCCAGGTCTAGGCTGCGAGGCTTGGGCCCTCGCGACCCCGGTTCAAATCCGGGCGGCCCCACCAAGCCCGTGAGGTGGCGAATTTGTCGGGTGTCCCGAGCTTTGAGGAGCTGAAGAAGGAAGCCCTCAAGGACATGGTCAAGGCAGCCTACAGGGCCCTCAAGGCCGAGGGTGTCAAGGACAGGCAGATGTGTGATGGCCAGATATTCATGTGGATACACGATGTTTACGGCTTCGACGCCAGGCGTGACGAGTTCAGGCGTATGTTAATTGAGGTCGCCCGCGAGGACCCGGACATAGAGGTTGAGGAAACGAAGTGCGGCATAATATATGTGCGTGTGAAGGGCTGAGGGCCTACTCGGGGAAAAGCTATTTTTCCTCAGGACCCTAATTCAGGATTGGCATAGATGGTCTCTCAGGCCGAGGTGAGCTATCTTGCTGGGCGTTATCCTGGCCGCCGGGAGGGGGAAGAGGTTCAAGCCCTTCACATACAGAATGCCTAAGGTCTTCATCGAGGTCCGGGAGGGCATCACCCTGCTCGACCTGGCCATCAGGACCTTGAGGGCCGCAGGCCTAGAGGAGCTCGTTGTCGTAACCGGTTACAGGAGCAGGGAGGTCGAGAAGGCCTTAGCCGGTCTAGAGGGCGTGAGGGTGGTACGGAACCCAGAGTACTGGAGGGAGAACGGCATCTCGCTCCTCAGGGCCAGAGAGGCCGTGGGCTCTGAGGAATTTGTCATGGTCATGGCCGACCACGTCTTCGAGCCCGGCTTGGTGAGGCTGGCCATGAGGTCCGGGCCCTTGGGCCTCTGCGTGGACAAAAAGGGCAGGTACCTCTTGGACCCGGGGGAGGCGACCAAAGTGGCCATAGGGCCCGGGGGGCTCATAAGGACCGTGGGGAAAGGCCTTAAGGCCTGGGATGCCTACGACACGGGCGTCTTCGCCTGCAACGAGTTCATGTTCTGGGCCGCAGAAGAGCTAGCCCTTAGGTCCTTTGAGGTGAGCATAAGCGATTGTGTGAACTTCCTCGTGTCCAGAGGTATCGAGTTCAAGGCCCTAGATGCCACGGGCATGATGTGGGCAGACGTGGACACGCCGGAGGTCCTCCAGTTCGTGAAGGAGAAAATGCTGGAACACCTGCTATCCAAGATCACCTGACGACTTTATCCGTCTTAGCCAGTGCCCTGAGGCGTTCTACGCCTCCTATGGCCTTTATGTACTCTGCCACGGGCTCGGGGACCAGTTCTTCCCAGGGCTCGCCAGATAGCATCCTACGCCTGACCTCGGTAGCAGAATAGAGGTGCCGTTCGAAGAAAGGTATGGGCCTTACCTCAAAGCCAGCTTCCTCGAAGAGGCGTTTGGTCAAAGGCTCGTTTGAGAAGACGACTTTAAACCTCGGGCAGTAGGCCAGGACCATGGGGACCCAAACGGTGTGCATGGGTGCATCCGGCACGGGCACGATCCAGTAGCGGTCTGGCCCGATGCCCGCGTGGGAGAGGGCCAGCCTTATCATGACCATCCGCTCGCCCGCCGTGAAGGGGTTATCTAGCTCGTGGCTCAGCTGGGCACTGCCGAGCACCACGACCAATTCGTCAAAATGGGCCAGGATATCAAGCATGGCCTTCAGGTGGCCCTTGTGAATGGGCTGGAAGCGGCCGACCATGGCTGCCCTATGGACATCAAGGGCGGTCAAGGCCTCCTCACCCCGTCCAACAGGCCACTTGGGGCCTTAAGGCCATCCCCCACCCTTTCAATCCCTTTCCCGGGTTCCACGAGGGCCGGGTGGGGACCTGGGGGCGAGTTCTAGCCAGGGGACTTTCAATCCCTTTCCCGGGTTCCACCGGGAGCACGGCCCTGTACTGGAACTTCTTCCTGATCTTCCCTTTCAATCCCTTTCCCGGGTTCCACCGCCTTCGGTCTGGCCACGGTTAGCCAGGCCACCGACGACTTTCAATCCCTTTCCCGGGTTCCACCTCAGCCAGGGCTGACGATTACATGCTGGGGAAGATGATCTTTCAATCCCTTTCCCGGGTTCCACAGAAGGCTTTTATAGAAGCCTTTATAAGGCTTCTATAAGGTTTCATGCCTTCTATAAGCCTTCTATAAGGTTTCTTTTATAAGGTTTCATGCGGTAAGCCGCATGAAACCTTATAGAACCACTGGGCCCAGCATCTTCAGATCTCCCTCAGGCCCATGATGGGTAGCATCTCGGAACTGCAGATGAAAAAGGCCAGCTCTTGCCAGGAGGGGCCAAAACATCATGAGCAACTACTTAAATAAACAGGCCCTCCCCAGGCCGAAAGGGGCCAAGATGGCATGTGCTTACCCGACCACCCCTCCCGAGCCCTTATAAGGGCTCGGGGGCCTGCTCGCCGAAACTGAAGATGAAACCTCAGCCCTAAGGCTCCTTCGGGCGGGACCTCATGTGGAACCCCTTAAATACCCTCGGCCACGCCCCGGCCCCTAAAGGCTAACCTGATGGCCTCCTCCATGAGCTCCTTTAGCCCGTCCCCCCTGAGAGCACTTATGACGTGGGCCCCCTGGCCCAGGGCCTCTTTAACGGTGCTCACCTGCTCCTCGGTAGCTATATCTGCCTTGTTTATGGCTAATATCATGGGCACGCCCGGGAAGCTGGACTTTACCTCCTCGAGGAGCCTGAGCTGGCTCTCAAGTGGGAAGCCGCAGGTTGGAGTGGGGTCCACTAGGAAGATTATGACGTCAGCAAGGTGCTTGAGGGCCAAGATGGCCTGGAGTTCTATGCGGTTCCGCTCGCTCAAAGGCCTGTCGAGCAGCCCGGGCGTATCTATTATCTGGATTCGGCCGTGAGGCGTATCCCTATGGCCCAACACTATGCTCTTCGTCGTGAAGGGGTAGCTGGCCACGTCCGGCTTGGCGGTCGAGACCGCCTTCACGAGCGAGCTCTTCCCGACATTCGTGTAGCCAGCCACGACTATGGTGGGCACCTCCGGGTCTATCGAGGGCAGCTTAGCCAGCTTAGGCACGGCGTCCCTGAGGAAATCCAGGTACTTCGATATCCTCTTGACCACGGAGGCCATGCGGCCGTAGGCCTCACGCCTCAGCCTCCCGGCCTCAGATATGGTAGTAGCCTTCCTGAGCTCTAGAAGGTAGGTCCTGCGTAGCTTCTCTATTATCTTCGATGCCTTCATCAAGGCCCCCAGGGCCTTCTTCAGCTCGTCGACTCCCACGAGCACGTCTGCGAGCTCTCGGTAGAAAGGGTGTATCCGGTCCAGGTCCGGGAACCTAGAGACTATGCTCCTCAGTCTCCCGGCTAGGACGGAGCCGGCTATTCTTATCCTGTCCCTCTCCTTGGCCTTCACACGTGTTTCAACCGGTCCCTTCGGGACCTTAACGGCTCTTCTAGAGGCCCTGCCGAAGGCTATGTCTATTAGCTCGCCAGCAGAGGGCACGTAGCCCACGCCCGAGAACGGCTGGGACATCAGGGCACCAAGAAGCCCGGGCGGACCGGGTTCATAAAGGCTGAACCGGCACCCACATCCGATAATGCTTATAAGAGGGCCCCTTTCCTAAGGCCCGAGGGAGTGCCCCGGTAGTTCAGCCCGGTCTAGAATGTGCGGCTGTCGCCCGCACGACCCGGGTTCAAATCCCGGCCGGGGCGCCAGCTCACGTCTAGGCATCTGCCTCCCACGTAATCCTTAATTAGTCCCTCGGGAAGGGAGGTGTCGGTATGGGCAAGAGGAAGATAATAAGCGAGGAAGAGCTGGAGAACATGATGGAGCCCGGACCCGGCGACGTCTACGGCGTGGTAGTGAAGCTGCTCGGTTACGACAGGGCCTTAGTAAAGTGCCAGGATGGCCACGAGCGTTTGTGCCGTATAAGGGGGAAGCTGAAGAGGCGTATCTGGATTAGGCCCGGCGATGTGGTGCTGGTATCGCCCTGGGACTTCCAACGTGATAAGCGTGGAGATATAATATGGCGTTATACGAAGAACCAAGCAGAGTGGCTCAGGCGTGAAGGCAAGCTGACGATATGAGGATGCCAGGTGAGCTCCTTTGTCCCGCAAGCTAGCCGAGAAGATATCGAGGCGTGAGGCCCTCTACGAGATAAGGCAGAGGATGAAGTTCAAGCGTAGCGAGGACTTCGAGGCCTTCGAGGAGGTATTTGACCGGGCAACCCTCATGAGCGTCTACAAGCTCATGGTGAAGGGGACGGTAGGCGAGATATACGGGTGCATAAAGGCCGGGAAGGAGTGCCGGCTCTTCTGGGGCAAGATGCCGGACGGCCGTGAGATAGCCATAAAGATATACCTGACCTCC
>NJEJ01000063.1 GCA_002255025.1 Candidatus Bathyarchaeota archaeon ex4484_135
ACTATCAAGGGCATGGCCACGTTCATGAAGAGGCTCCTCGGGTCCCTGACGAGCTGCTTGAGCTCCTTCACTATTATGGGCCATATCCTCAATCCAACCCCCCCGTCAGGCTGAGGAAGGCATCCTCAAGGCTGACGTATATCGGGCTTATGGAAATGACCTGGATGCCCCTTTTCTCGAGCTCCTTAAGGACCGGGACCAAGTCTTTCTCAGCATCATCGACCAGGAGGGCCAGGGTAAGCTGGTCCCCGTTCCTCTCCAAGAGCCTGAAGGCCCTCACGTTCCTGAGGCCCAGCAGGGCCTCCTCGGGGAAGCCCAGGGATTTCACGGTCACCTTCAGAAGCTCGCCCCTGAGGGCCATCTTCTTTATCTCCCTCGGCGTCCCCATGGCTATTATCCTGCCCAACCTCATCACGGCCAGGCGTTCACAGAACTCGGCCTCGTCCATATAGTGCGTGGTTATGAGGAGCGTTGTCCCCTCGTCCCTCAGCTCCTCGAAGAACTTCCAGAACAGGTACCTGAGGTGCGGGTCCACGCCAGAGGTGGGCTCGTCCAGGATGACGAGCGGTGGGTTATGGACCAGAGCTGTCGCCAGGGCTAGCCTGCGTTTCGTGCCCCCGCTCAGCTGGCCAGCGAGCTTGTCCCTGAACTCGGTCAGAAGGAACCGGTCGAGAAGCTCCTCTATCCTCCTACGCCTCACGCTGTAGGGGACGCGGTAGAGCGATGCGTAGAAGAGTATGTTCTCGTAGACGGTCAGGTCCTCGTAGAGGGAGAAGTGCTGAGGCATGTAGCCTATGAACCTAGAAACCTTCATCCTGTCCCTGGGCTGGAGAAAGCCGAAGATCCTGATGGTGCCTGAAGTGGGCTCGAGCAGACCGCATATCATCCTTATGGTAGTAGTCTTGCCAGCACCGTTTGGGCCCAAGAGGCCGAATAACTCCCCTTCTTCAACCTCAAAGCTAATGTTATTCACGGCTACCACATCCTCGAAACGCTTTGTAACGTTCCTCAGCACGATGGGCTTCATCCTTCCTGTCGCCTTCCGAATACCTTATAAACTTTCCTACCCTTTCTTCACTAAGGGGGTTAAAAGTGGAGGTGGACGAGAGGACGGTTGGGAACCTCATGAAGCTGGGCCTGACGAAGTACGAGGCACTGGCCTACCTGGCCTTAGTACAGCTCGGCTCCGGGACGGCCTCCGAGATAAGCAGGTTATCGGGCGTCCCGACCACGAAGCTCTACGACGTGCTGTCGAGGCTCGAGGTGAAGGGCTGGGTCGAGGTCCTGAGGGAGAGGCCCATGAAGTTCAGGGCCAAGCCGCCCGACGAAGTCTTGACAAGGGCCATAGAGAACGTGGTGAGGGCTGGCGAGGAAGCAAAGGCCATGCTCCGTGAGGTCTACGAGCGTAGGCTGGATATGCAGCGTTCGGACGTGTGGATGGTCAGGGGCTTGAAGAACGTGGAGGACAAGATGGTAAGCATGATGAAGAGGGCCAGGAGCAGCATAATACTGACCTTGTCCAAGCTAGCCCTCGACATATTAGATGAGGTGAACGAGATACTGACGGACGCCTATTGGAGGGGCCTGACGGTCAGGGTGCTCCTCGGGGGCCTGAAGAGAGAGCCCGACCTCGGAGGTGTTGAGGTAGCCCTCATGAAGCCTGTCCTCGGGCTCACCATAATTTACAGCATACTCATCGTGGACTCGTCCGAGCTCCTCCTCGTCCTGCCCATAGGCATAGGGAAGGGGAGGCCCAGGGACGTCATAGGTATTTGGGTCAGGGACGAGAGCTTAGCTCGGCTGGCGGAAGAATACGTTGATGTCGTGATAAAGACCAGCAGGCTCTAGGGCCTTTCTAGCCCGTTTCCCCCATGAGCTTTCTGACCAGGTCAAGGGCCGAGAGGAGTATGTAGATGGCCTGTGCTATGGACGTTACTTCCTCGACCTGCCTTGAGGCCCTGAGGCGTTTCTCAAGGCCGTAGAGCTTGGACAGCATGGTCTCCCTCAGCCTCTGGAGGACCGATTCTTCCTCGATGCTCATGGTGAGGACACGCTCGGGCAACCCTATTATGGGCTTATTGCATTTAGGGCACCATATCTCGCCCTTCCTGTCGAACAAAGGCGAGCCGCATTCCGGGCAAGCCTCTGGAAGCATCCTGGCCCCTTTCTTCAGCCATTCGGCAGCCCTTCGCTCTGCCTCGCTCAAGGCCCCGTAAGGCTGAGTCCCAAGCCTGCTAAAAACACGGCGTTCACGACATATGCCGGGGACACGGATAGAATAGAGAACTCTCCATTCCTCGGCCCCGGGCCGCACCGCTTATTAATATCCTTGGCCCCCTCCCCGTGCCGTAGGGTGGGGCAGGGGACATGATAATCCCGATGAGGTGCTTCACGTGCGGGAAGCCCATAGCACATATCTGGGAGGAGTTCGCCAGGCGTGTCAAGGCCGGGGAAGACCCGGGCAAGGTATTGGATGACTTGGGCGTGAAGAGGTACTGCTGCAGACGTATGTTCTTATCACATGTGGACCTAATAGATGAGGTCATCAAGTTCTTCGAGGTCGGGAGGGTCTGATTTGGGGCTGAGACCCTCGATAATCGAGGACGTGAGGGCCCAGAAGGTATTCGACAGCAGGGGCTCTGAGGCCGTAGAAGTCGAGGTCTTCACCAGGGCAGGCTATGGCCGTGCCACGGCCCCCATGGGTGCCAGCAGAGGGCGTGGCGAGGCGGTCCCGTATCCTAAGGGAGGCGTTGATGAGGCGGTCAAGAAGGTAGAGGACCTGGTGGCACCGAGCCTTTCCGGCCTTGACGCCACGGACCAGAGGCTCGTGGACTCCGTCCTCCACGAGGTAGATGGGACGCCGGACTTCAGCAACATAGGGGGCAACACGGCCTACGCGGCCTCCATGGCCGTGGCGGTGGCGGCAGCGAACTC
Organism: Candidatus Bathyarchaeota archaeon ex4484_135; assembly: GCA_002255025.1. Lineage (GTDB taxonomy): Archaea > Thermoproteota > Bathyarchaeia > EX4484-135 > EX4484-135 > EX4484-135. The sequence goes on from NJEJ01000063.1 coordinate 2,935, forward strand.
GCTCGGCATCTCGCTCTTCAAGCACCTCGGGGGCCCCATGGTCTACGAGCTGCCTTACCCGCTCGGGAACGTCATAGGGGGCGGGAAGCACACCAAGGGCCGTGGGCCAGATATACAGGAAATGCTCGTCCTCCCCATCGGGGCCGAGGATGTGCTCGAGGCCCTGCAGGCCAACTTCCTTGTCCACAGGCGTGTCGGCAAGCTGCTCCTGAAGGCTGACCCAGCTTTCACGGGAGGGAGGGGGGACGAGGGGGCCTGGGCCACCACGCTCGGGACGGAGAGGGCCTTAGAGGTTCTTTCGAGGGCCTGCGAGGAAGTATCGGGCGAATTGGGCTTTGAAATAAGACCGGGCCTTGATGTAGCAGCCTCGACCCTCTGGCGTGAGGAAAAGAACGCCTATGTTTACGAGCGTGAGGGCGTGATACGAAACAGGGAGGACCAAATCAAGTTCATATTAGGCCTCATGGAGCGTTTCAACCTCGTGTACGTTGAAGATCCGCTCATGGAAGAGGACTTCGAGGGCTTCTCCGAGCTGGCAGAGGAGGCCTCCAAGATGGGCTGCCTGATATGCGGCGACGATCTTTTCGTGACGAACAGGGACCGTATAGCCCGTGGTGCTGAACTCGGCTCCGCGAACGCTGTTATAATAAAGCCGAACCAGGTCGGGACGCTCTCTGATACCCTGGAGGCCGTCGAGCTAGCCAGGTCGAAGGGCATGGTGCCCGTGGCATCCCACAGGTCAGGCGAGAGCACGGACCCACATCTGGCCCATCTCGCTGTCGGCCTCAAGTGCCCGATAATAAAGTCCGGGGTCCTCGGAGGCGAGAGGGTGGCCAAGCTGAACGAGCTTATAAGGATAGCCGAGGAGCTGGGCGAGGTAGGCCGCATGGCCAGGCTGCCGGGAGCGATCAGGAGGTGATGACTTGAGCGGGTCAAGAGAAGGCGAGAGAGAATTCCTCCTTCCCAGGGAGAAGTACCTGTCCACGGGCATACACATAGGCTCGAGGGTCAAGACAGGCGATATGACGAAGTTCGTTTACAAGTGCAGGCCCGATGGCCTCTGGATACTCGACTTGGAGAAGATAGATGAGCGGATACGTGTGGCAGCCAAGTTCTTGGCCAGGTTTGACCCGAAGAAAGTGGTCGTGGTATCATCACGTATTTACGGCCGCACGCCAGTCGAGAAGTTCTGCGAGCTCACAGGTGCCGTGCCCATAGCTGGTCGTTTCGTGCCCGGGACCTTCACGAACCCGCTCTACCCAGGCCATATAGATGCTGATGTGGTCCTCGTGGTGGACCCGAGGGCAGATGCCCAAGCCGTGAGCGAGGCCACGAAGGTCGGCATACCGGTCGTGGCTTTGTGCAGCACCGACAACAGCCTGGCCGACATAGACCTGGCCATACCAGCTAACAACAAGGGCCGGAGGGCTTTAGCAGCTGTCTTCTGGCTCTTGGCCAGGCAGGTGCTGAGGGAGAGAGGCGATATACCGCCGGATGGCGACATACCGTACAGCATAGAGGACTTTGAGGCAAGGTTATGAGTTCTAGGCCTCGATATCGAGAGATTCCCGTCAGAGCTACGCTGACAGCGGGACCTGTGTTCATTTAGGGAATTCCCAAAGGCCAAGGTTGAGAAAGGCATATTATTGGTTCGCATTTACCACCCCAGCGGTGAATTAACTTGGTTGTAAGAAGGCCGGCCGTGGCAGGCCAGTTCTACGCCGGGACGGAGAAGGCCCTTAGGAGCCAGATAGAATGGTGCTTTAAGCACGAACTCGGGCCCGGTGAGGTCCCAGAGCCAGCCGATAAGCCTCTTGAGAATCTGCTGGCCTTAGTCTGCCCTCATGCGGGCTACATGTATTCGGGGCCCGTGGCATCCCACGCTTACGCCAGGCTGGCCAGGGAAGGTAGGCCAGATGTGGTGGTCATCTTGGGCCCAAACCACACGGGTTACGGCAGGCCCGTAGCTGTATCGGCCAGCAAGGCCTGGAGGACGCCCCTCGGCGATGTCGAGGTAGATACCGAGCTTGCCGAAGCCATAGCAAACAAGGCCGAGATAGCCGCCTTAGATGACGAGGCCCACATCTTCGAGCACTCCATAGAGGTCCAGTTGCCCTTCCTCCAGTTCCTCTACGGCCGTGCTTTCAGGGTAGTCCCCATATGCATGATGTTCCAGGACCTCAAGACCAGCACGGAATTGGGCGAGGCCATGGCGAGTGCCGTGAGCGAGACAGGCCTCAGCACGCTCCTGATAGCCTCCACGGACCTGACGCATTACGAGCCCCACGACGTGGCCGTCAGGAAGGATTCCGAGGTCGTAAAGGCCGTTGAGGCCCTCGATGTATCGGCTCTCTACAAGGCCGTGGAAGAACTGCCCGTCAGCATGTGCGGTTACGGGCCAGTGGCGGCCGTCATGGTGGCCTCGCTGAGGCTAGGGGCCAAAAAGGGAGAACTGCTCAAGTACGCTACCAGCGGTGATATAACCGGCGATAAGAGGGCCGTCGTGGGATACGCTTCCATGGCCATAACGAGGTAACTGCCTTGATAATAGCCTCTGCACCAGCTAAGGCCATACTGTTCGGCGAGCACTTCGTGGTCTACGGCGTCCCAGCCATAGTGGTCGCTATAGAACTCAGGGCCAGGGCCTTCCTCGAGCCCCGGCACGATGGGGTAGTTCACGTCAAAGCCCCTGGCCTTGGCTTAGAAGGTTCCTTTGAGCCAGACGGCTCTTTTACACCTCTGGAAGGAGGTCCCGATGCGGAAAAAGCCCTCAGGCCCGTGTTTAAAGCCCTTGAGGTCGTCAAGCAGGCTTTAGGGGCCGGGAGAAGCTTAGGAGCCGATTTGGAGATAAGGTCGGA
>NJEJ01000064.1 GCA_002255025.1 Candidatus Bathyarchaeota archaeon ex4484_135
TCGTGTTCGACCTCGGCATCTGCTATGGCCGTCCCGCACCTCGGGCACCAGTTGACCGGGTGCTTGCCCCTGTAAATCAGGCCCTTCTTGTACAGGAGGACGAAGGAGAGCTGGGTCCTACGCCAGTAGTCAGGGTCCATAGTCTTGTACTCTAAGGACCAATCTATTGAATATCCAAGCCTCTTTATGACCTTCTTCATGGCCCTTATGTTCTCTTCCACGAACTCAACGCATAGACGCCTGAACTCCTCAGGCGGGACCTGTGTCTTCGTTATCCCGTGCTTCTGCTCCACGCGGACCTCAGTCGGGAGGCCATGGCAATCCCAGCCCTGGGGGAAGAGGACGTTGAAGCCCCTCATACGCTTGTACCTGGCCACCACGTCGAAGTAGGTCCAGTTCAACACGTTTCCCATGTGGAACTCGCCCGACGGGTAGGGTGGTGGCGTGTCTATGGCGAAGACGGGTTTCTCGGTGTCCTCCCAATCGAACCTGTAGATGCCCTCGCGTTCCCAGAACTCCTGCCACCTGGGCTCGACTTCCTTCGGATCGTAGTCCCTAGGGAACTCCACCTTCTTCCCCATGGCCTATGACACACTCCCTCTACGAGTTTAAGCCTAACTTAGGCCAACAGAATTTGACCGCTCGCTTTATAAGACATGCGGGATAGCCCGTAAGGCTTAAGAGAAAGCCCTCCTCAAAATCCCCTCGCCATGTTTGCCTTCCTCTTCGTGACGATGGGGACATGGGCAAGCCTCTTGGCCGACATCAGGTACGCGGTGGGCAAGCTGAGGAAGGCCCTCCCTGGTTTCGAGGTGCCAGCCTTCTTCTGGCCGGGCCTGACAGCCGTACTGCTTATCGCGGGCTACGCACATGGCTGCCACACCCTGACCTCGCCAGCACACCTGTACCTCCTGGGCCTGGTGCCAGTCAGGATAATCGCTTTCCTCGTTATAGCCGCTGTGGGGAACTCTGTCGCGAAGCTCGTGGCTAGGAAGAAGGCTGCTGGCATCAGGGAGGCCCTCAGGTCGGTCGGAAGGCCAGCCGTGAAGAAGGCCCTAGTGAGGGCCCTAGGCGTCCTGGTGCTGATAATAATCGTCAGTGCGGTGCCCGTCGGCCTGCCGCTCATCCAGAGGACAGTGGATTACTCGAGGGCCGTTTACATGCGTGAGAGCTTCACGGGCATGGCCGTAGGGAACGCCAGCCTATTCCCGGAGATCGACCCGTCACAGCTCAGGGTGACTACGAGCGATATAGCACGGTCGATAGCCGAGATGAAGAAGACGAGTGCTGCCTCCCTGGTCACGAGCGTACACCTGAGCCTCTACAACGGCCAGCTCTGCTGGATAGCGACCGTCAGCGAGCCACCCATGTTCGGCTCCCTGCTCATCGGGCCGAGCAACAGGCTGAAGGAGGTCATAATAGTGCCCGTGACGGATGCCACGGGCGAGAAAGCAAAAGTCATACCACTCGGGGCCGAGTACGGCGAAGGGCTCTGGTTCCACAAGGACATAAGGGTCAGGGCCCAGGACCTCTTCCCCACCCGGATGTTCAGCCGTGGCTACCTGACCTGGAGCCCAGAGCACAACAAGCTCGTCTACATCACGACCAGTTATTACCCGGTCCCCCTCGGTCCCCTGAAGGACCCCATGGTCCACGTCTGGGACCCGCAGACCGGAGCCCTCCTGGCCTCCTACCGGCCGGAGGAAGCACCCGATTGGGTCATACAGCGTTGGGACGAGGAATGGCTCGAGACCATGGGTGCTGCCTTCGGCGAGTTCAGGTGGACAGCCGATAACGACCTGAACTACTGGAACGGCCTCCCTTACTACTCGGACCGTTCTGCCGAGCCAGCTGAGCCGGAAGGGCTCCGTTACCAGATATGGCCCGGTGGTGAGCTGGTGGGCGTCTACCTGTTCCAGAACAAGCGTAATCCCAGCCTCCTCGAGTTCGTCATAATAGCCCGCAGGGACGGCGTCTACCTCTACAGCCTGAACCACCTGGCCCTCATATCGCCTTCCGAGGCCAAGAGGGTAGCCAAGGCTGGCCTGCCAGCCCTACCGAGCGGTGAGTACAGGACACCGCTGGCCCTCCTGTACCGGATAGGCGATCAGCTCTACTACCACATACCGATATTCATTTACAGCGGCGGCCACTACGTGCCAGCCTACTTCGCCCTCGTCAGGGCCACGGACAGGCGTTGCTTCAGGACGAGCTGTGCCGAGGTCGGAGGGCTCAGGGAGGCCATAACGGCCACTTACGCCCAGATAAGGAAGGAGGTCGGCCGCCTCTCAGTCCTGAACGGCACTCTCGTGGGCAAGTACGAGTACGTAGAGAACGGGAACACCCGCATATGGCTTGATATAAGGCTCGACAACGGCACGGTAGTCAGCGTCCTAGCTAAGGTAGAGCTGCTCGACCCAGAGGACATCCACATCCTGCTTACGAAGCAGGTGGGCGATTACATAAGCGTGGTCGTCGATGAGAAGATGGTGATAGTGGATGTCCTGGCCTGAATGGCCCGAGTGAATTGCAACTTTTTTAAGCCTGAGTAGGGGGCCCTCTCGCCTGCCGAGGAGGAGGTAAGGCTGGGTACTCGTCCGTTCCTCGTGCTGCTCCTGTCCCTCGCCCTACTATCCACTGTGATGTCGGGCTTGAGTCCAGCGGCCGCCGCGGGCTCCTCGCTTGGAGCAGAGCCAACATACGAGGCCCACGACCCGATAATGATTCTGAGCGATGATGACTTCACCCCCGAGAACGGGGTGAGGTCAGGGAGCGGGACAGCTGACGACCCCTACATAATATCCGGCTGGGAGATACACGCCACCGATGACAAGCCCTACGGCATAATGGTGGCTGGGACGACGGCCTACTTCAAGATAGTCGACTGTCGCATAATAGGGGGCTATGTAATGGGCTCTACGGGCATATCGATATGGTACTGCCAGCACTTCCTGGGCGTGGAGAGCTGCCACGTCGAGGGCTTCTTCGTGGGCATGGGCTCCGTCAACAGCTCGAGCCCCATCCTATATGGCCATAACACCGTAGCAGGCTGCTGCCACGGCATCTGGGTCTTCAACCAAACGGCACCGGTCCTCGTAGAGGGCTGCACCATCCACGTGGCAGCCTGCCCATCTCCCCCGGGAGGAGGGCCGCCCGACACGGGTATCATGGCCTATAACTCCGCGAACATCACGGTGAACGGCTGCTCCATAGATGGGCCGGGCACCACGGCTTATGCCTTCGGTATCGTAGTGTTCTACGGCAAGAACATCACGGTGACCAATTCGACCCTCGAGGAGCTCGGCAGCGGCGTGGCACTGATAAACTGCACCCGCTCCGCAGTCGAGGGATGCTCGGTCCACGAATGCCATGCCCCAGCTGGCTCGGAGATGCCTGGCTTCGCCGTGGGCATGGGCAACTCATCGTACATCGCGGTCGAGAACGTAGAGGCAGAGGATTGCGATATCGGTATCCTCGTGATGAACGTCTCCTACATGAGGCTCAGCGGGAACAACATCACGGGCACCGGCTTCGTCGGCCTGAACGCGATCTACTTGAGGAACGCACTGATAGAGCACAACAGGATAGAGGGCTTCAGCGTCGGGATGTGGATTGACGGCCCTAACGACCATATCACCGTGAGGGAGAACCTAATAGCCTTCAGCACAGCCCTGGCCATGAACGTCTCCGGCACGAACATAGCTATCTACTACAACGACTTCGTGGAGAACGGCAAGGTGAGCGGGAGCCAGGCCTACGACATGACGGGTGCCACTTGGTACAACACGACCACCAACAGGGGCAACTACTGGAGCGATTGGACGGAGCCGGATGCGGATGGGAATGGCATAGTGGATAACCCGTACCAGATAGCCGGGCCAGCTGGCTCGCAGGACCCATACCCGCTCGCGACGCCCTCCACGGATGCCCGGGCCCGAGCATAAGCGATATCAGTTGGACGCCGACCGCCCCAGGGCCCGGGGAGAGCGTCGTAGTCAGGGCCAAGGTCACGGACCCGAGCGGGGTCCATGTCGTCCTGCTCAGGTACAGGACGGATGGAACTTGGACTGTGGTCCTCATGACGCCCGCCGGGGGAGGCTTCTACGAGGCCACCATACCGGGCCAAGACGCCGGGACCACCGTCCACTTCAAGGTGTGGGCCAACGATACCCTGGGCAACCCGAGCGAGAGCAGCGAGCACGGCTACACGGTCACCACGCCGGACACGGAGGGGCCGACCATAGTTAACATAACGGCCAGCCCATCCGAGCCCAGGGAGGGCGAGGACATAACCATTGGGGCCGATGTGGCGGACCCGAGCGGCGTGGACGAGGTCATACTGAGCTACTCGACGGATGGCGGGACGACCTGGGAGAACACCACCATGACCCATACGAGCGGCAACAGGTACGAGGGCACCGTACCGGGCCAGGCGGCTGGCACCACCATCACGTACAAGATATACGCCAGGGACTCGGTGGGCAACTGGGCTGTATCGGACGAGCACACCATCACCGTGCGATCTGCAGGCATCCTGCCGCCCCAGATAATGGGCGTCCCTACCCTCTTCCCTCATAGGCGGTGTGGCTGGCCTGGCCATAGCGCTTGGGGGGCTTGCCGTCTTCTTGAGGATGAGGAAAGCCTTTTTCCCAGGCCCAAGCCTTTTTCCCAGGCCCTAAGGGCAAGGTTTATTCCCAACCAGGCTCATCCTTTATACGAGCCTCAGCGCCCGCCTTCCCACGCCCCCAGAGGGCCCCAGTGGGCTCCTGCCTGTGACGGGGGGCCGGTCGGGCGGGCGACAGGCCATGACGCTGCCGTGGGGTCCTGAGGGCCTATTGGCCCAAGGGGCTCCATGATGAACTGCCCACCTATTCGCAAAGGCTTATGAACGCGGGAGGGCAGGACTCCATCGGGTAGGAGGGTCATGAGGGTACCGCCTGTCCTCCCTGCTCAAGGCCTTCTTCAGCCCAGCTCCTGACAGGGATTGTAGGGCCTGCTACTGGCGTTCCATGTTCATAAGGATGGCTAAGGCCAAGCTGACGCCATTACAGAAGCTCTTGCTCGTCGAGGTGAAGGAGAGAGAAGGCCAGGGCCTCACCATGACGGGCCTCGCCAAGGCTATCTCGGCCGAGAAGGGCATACCTTTGTCAACCGTGAAATGGAACATGGCTAAGCTAAGGGAACTCGGATTGATAACCATTAGGAAGGAAGACAAGAAGAGACCCTGCGTCTTGACCACGGCCGGGAGAATATTAGCAGATTCCCTCTCTAAGAGGCCACGTGGATACCACAGGTGAGGAGAAAGAAAAAGATGGGGGGACCTGGGTCGCCTCGCCCGGCTAACTTAAGGCAGGCCGACGAGCTTCTTGGCCGCTATGACTATGTCCTCTTCCTTAACCGTCTTGCGGCCAGCGTGCTGAGCGTAGTCAAGGGCTTCCTTGGCGATCTTAAGGCCTACCTGCTCCAGTATCTCGGCCAGCCTGCGGGCAGCAGCGTGGCTGACCCTCTCGGCACCAGCACGCTTGCAGATCCTCCAGGCAGCAGCCCTTGAGAACTCTGCCCTGGGCATTCCGCCACACCTCTCCATTAGGCCGTGTGAAGAAAAGGGTATTTAACTCTTTTGGTCATGTCTCTTTATCCCGAAATCATTCACACATATATCCAGTACATAGGCCCGTATGATTCTTCTCATGGGCTGCTATCTGCCATGATGGTCCTCACCGCTCCCCACCATGGGCTA
>NJEJ01000007.1 GCA_002255025.1 Candidatus Bathyarchaeota archaeon ex4484_135
TATAGCGTGATTCCCGCAATGGTCTTAGTCACCCCGTTGATGACGAGCCACCGTCCACGGCCGTCGAATAAAACTATAGCTAAGTCCACGCCCTCTCTAGTGGGATAAAGGACTTCCCCATGGAACTTAGCATATTCTAGTAAGGGCGGAAACCCCGCTATGGTTACTGCAGTCACGCACTCGCGTATTTCTTCCCCCCTTCTTTACACGTTCAATTACTACGCTTGTATCAAGGTTCGTCAAAGCTGAAGGAGCCCCCTCTTCTCGGCTTCCCTAAGGGCTAATACCTCACATCATCCTTGACCCACTCTGGCACCCTAACGCTGATGACCTTCATCCTGAGGAGAGGCACCTGCGATCAGCTATAAGCGCTTCGCACCTCGGGTTTAAAGTATAATTGCACATATTGAGATGCCCTCATCAGTTGGCAAGAGAAACAACGGTATTTAAACGATGAGATGATCGGTGCCCTCGCTTTCTCGCTTTCTTCTTCGCTTTGCCTCTAGGATTACGCTTATTACGAGCCCTGGGTCTAGTTCTGGGTGGTGATGATATGGCGAAAGACGAAGAAGCAAGGAGGCCTCACGGCATGCCCGACTTCTTTAGGGATAATCCATGGATAGACATCCTAAGCAGGTGGCATTATCTGTAACAGACCCGTTGTGCTACATCGAGCACTCGAGTCGCAGCGAAGACCTCAGTCCAGCAGGACCATGGACGGTCCTTCGGGTATTGAGACTGTGCTATACGAGATAAGAGATGCTGTGAAGACTATGGTGGATCTGCTGAATAGGCACCATATAGTGATTCAGCCTATTCTCATCCCAGTAGAATCATCTCGTATGGCCATTCTTCATCCGCTGATATGCTCTCTTCGTTATATCGACATACAATCCTCCGTCGAGGAGTATGCAAAAATATGTGAGAAAATTTTAATGGAGCACCCTGGGGCGCTGGTGGTCCCGGGTTCAAATCCCGGCGGCCCCACCAATAAGGCCCCTCTAGAAGCCCAAAACGGCGGTAGCCAGAGTAGCTGGTGGTCCCAGGAAGCAGGACGGGAAACTGAAGCTCAAGATGCGGGAGGGGGAGAAAAGGCTGTAGCCTCCAGGCTGAAAGTCTCAGTCAGCTCCCCTTCGGGGAACCAGCCCAGTTTCTGAGTGTTTTAACGGCCGCGAACTGGGTATGCTCACCCTAAAGGAGCTTACCGGAGCGTGCTTAAAGCAGAGGACGTTGAAATCAACAGGCTTGAGGTAAAGGGCATAAAGGCCTCACAGATCATCAGGGAGATAAGGGAAACCATATGATTAAGTTCTATTAGATACGAGCGATCAAGCCAGATATCCTAAAGGTATGTAGCGACTGTCATCTCCCTCAGAGAAGATCTATTGACCGAAAAATAGGCTAATTCATGGTCTAAAGAATAGTATAGAGCGGAATTGATAGCGGATTTCAGCAGGTTCGGAGATACTAATGGAATGGTCTTGTAGGCTATACATCGATGGCAGGATGTACGAATGGAAGCTTCCGCTGTGAGTGGAAGTTACTATTTTAGCCTCCGCTACCGCCTCCGTCCAGACCGGCCCACATTGTTCGTCGGCCTCGTATGTCCGTCAACCAAGAAGTAATTTGAGTAGGAATGGAAATGCTGAAGGTTTTCTAAGAGGGGTCGAGAGAGCTGCGAGTTACACGGTTAGCTAAGAGATCGTCTATCTTTGATGGACAGAAGGTCTAGACGCCTCGTTCAGTAAGCATAAAAAGATGCAGTTAGCTCCTAGAGCAGTGATGGGGATGAGCAGGAAGGCTCTCTTAATCGTGATAGTTTTGGCCTTGGTCTTGGCTGGCGTGCTGGGCTACCTGACCTGGGCCTGGATGAGCCAGCCGGGGGAGCGGCCCTCCCCCTCGTGGCCCATAACGGAGGAGCCGAACACTTACATCACGAGGCAGCCCGATGCAGGAGATTTCGTGCCTGTGGGCATTACTTACGAACTCGACTCGAGCGGCCTGCTCACGTATACATCTGACCCGAGGTGGAAGCAGTCCTGCTTCATACTTGTGGCCGTTGGCTGGACGGAAGACGGCAAGCACATGCTCTTCTACCAGGGCCGCCTCCCCTTCACGGGCGAGGGCGGCTTCAGGCCTAGGATATGCGTGGACGGCGAATACCTACACGACGTGCCTACCTTTAAAGGGGGCATGTATTACCGGTCCAATGGGGTGCCCGAGGCCGGCCTGCCGTACCCGACGGTCTACGTCAAAGGCCAAGGTGGCTATACAGAGGGCATTTCCTACGATGTGGAGGGGCGCAGGTGGATTCACGTCATAAGGCCGCCAGCTGGCACGCCCGAGGGAGAGGGCCTGGAGCTCTACTTCGTGGGCCAGGCGCTCGGCGTGCCGTTCTGGATGGGGCCCATGGATGGACCTTACATAGTCCACGGTGCCTACAGCAGGGTTAAGGACATAGACATCTGGGGGGGCTTCTGGGTCTCAGGCACGTTCAAGGCCAACCTCACGGTGCCAGGTGAGGGAACCTACACCTTCAGGGGCCACTTCCTCTTCGATAGGGCCGTGCATCGCATCTACTACGGTGGCTCGGCAGCCGAAGCAGGACCGATGAGAGGCCCCACGGGTGGCGTCCTGGCTTTCTCCTGCATGGTGGTGTTCCACGACGAGTTCTACATCATGATATCGCACAGCGATAACCCAACGCCAGAGGACTTCCCCAAGTTCCAGCACCAGGGCCGGGTTAACTTCCCCTCCAGGGGCCTCAGCTTCACGTTCAACGGGTTCACCTTGGAGAGCCTCGGCAACCCCCTCCAGCCGGACGGCTTCAGGCTCTACGGCCCATTTGAAGGCGGCTACGTGAACCTAACGGGCGATGTAGTGGCTTACTGGCCACCTAAGGGCTGGGGCGTGAACACGGGCACCTGGTGGGACCCAGGGGCCAAGCACACCTGGGGAAGGGCGTTCATCAACTGGACGGGCACGGTGAGCCTCGGAGATGAGGTCATAGAGGTCTCAGGGGCCATGGGCGTGGGCGAGTTCACCAGGGTCGTGAGTTCGGGCTCCGAGATTGGAGCGGCTTCCGAGAGTGGCTTAGGACTGGGCATTGAATTGGCGGATGCGAGATCGGCTAGCCCGAGCCTCTGCCCCGAGGGCACGAGAAAGAAGTCCGGAGAGGAGCTAGACTTCCGTGGTAGAAGATTCTTAAGAATATGGCCTTAAGCCGGGCGGTGAGTTGACATGAGCAGGAAGACCCTGGCAATGGTGGTGGCCGTAACAATCGCCTCAGCAGCCCTCCTGAGCATCTTGCTGTGGGCCTGGCCATGGCCTGAAGGCGAGGAGAGGCCATCGCCCACGTCCCCCTTGACGGAGCCCATCACCAGTTACGTGCGTGTGGTGAACGGGAATGCGAAGTTGTTTATAAATGGGGAGCCGACCGATATACTCGGCCTCTTCCCCACAAATGAGACCATCGAGTATATAGACAAGGCATCCCGCTACGGCCTGCTGTTCTGCCGTGTCCGCTTAGAGTGGGCATTTCTCGATGAGATCACGGTCAGCTTCTTCAGGGAGAACCCAGGCATGTTTGATACGCTGAAGACGCTAGTGCATGAGGGACGCCTAAGGGACGCCATAGAACTCCTCCCCGATTTCCCCTTGCCGGAGGACGCCTCGGATTGGATAAGGTGGGAGATCCTCGACCAGCTCCTAGATTACGCAGCCTCAAAGGGCGTCTACCTGATAATCGATTTCCACTACTTCACGCCGCCGATATGGTGGGTGAAGGCGTTTCCCGATCAGCTCCAGACGAACGGCACGGGGACGCTATCGTACATGCCGACCTTCAACTCGCCAGCACTTATCAAGTATGCCAGCCAGGTCATCGAGGCCCTCGTGGCCCGCTACAGGCGCCACCCGGCCCTCCTGGGCTGGGGTCTATCATTCGGTTGGACGGTCGAGGACAACTACCCTGGCCCGGCCTACTACGCATCGTGGGGCATATACGATTACGCGCCCTGTGCCATCGGGCGCTTCAGGGAGTGGCTCAGGGAGCTCTACAACAACGACACAGATGCCCTTAGGGCTGCTTGGGGCGACCCAACTGTGGATTTCGATAACGCAACACCGCCTCTCCCCTTGCCTCAGCCTGCGAACGCTACCGAGTGGGTGCTCTACCTGAACGGCCCAGGCGATCCACGCAGGGCCTGGTTAGATTGGTGCGAGTTCAGGCTCCAGGAGAAAGTGAGCTGCATGCTCTACTTCGCCAACCTCTACAAGAGCCTCGACCCAGACCGCGTGCTCGTCCAGACGCCGGGCACGCCCTTCACGGGCCCCTCGGCTGGCGTGGTGCCGCTCAACATAGATTACTGGTCTTATGCGAAATCACCGGTGGACGTGGTGTACGTGAACCCTGGCATAAAGGAGGGCACAGCGACGACGATATCGACGTTCGGCTACCCGTTTTTCCTGAAGTATTTCGAGCAGAGGGGGAAGGCCGCCTTTATAAAGTGGGAGGGCAGGCCTGGTGTCGATTACGATGCCCACCCGGAGTATATAGAGATCGTGGCCAGGATGGCCAGGCTGACCGGCACGGGCTTGGCCATCTGGGGAGGGCACGTGCCCATGCCCGGCCCCCCGCCCTACGAGGAGCTCCAGCCGGAGTTCACGGATGAGCAAATAGAGCTCTTCATCCAGACACTCCGCTCCACGCCAGAGGGGCGCACGGAGGGCGCTGACATAGCCCTAATAGACGACCCGAGACTCTGCTTCTTCGAGTATTATCCCCTCCTCGCAGGCTCCGGCCTGAGGCCCGTCGAGGCCGTGGCCACGATGTTCCTCTTCAGGCTGGCGGGTTACGACCCGGACGTGTTGGCCGTCGACGAGGTGATGGAGGAGCCCGAGATCCTTAGCCGGTATAAGGCCGTCATACTGTGCGATCTCTTCCGCATGAGGGAGGAACTCGTGGACATCTTGGTCGATTATGTGGCGTCCGGCGGCGGGCTGTTCATCGTGGGGCGCACGGGCCTCTACGACTGGTATGGCACTGACCACTTTGGGCCCTTGAGGGAGCTCCTCGGTGTGGGCTCTAAGATATCGGATGTCCCGCTCGTTCGATACTCGTGGCGCTTCAAGAGCACCGAGGACCCCCTACTCGTGGGCCTGGGGGGGCTTGAGGGCGATATCCGGAGCAATCTCAGCATCTACTTCATCCCGAAGTTCGATTATGAGGCCGAGGGTTTCAAGGTGCTTGCGACCGTGGAGGAGTGCCCCGACCTGGCAGCCATCGTGCGGAAGGGGAGGGTGGTTGCCTGGTTCCCGAGGCTCGGCCTCCAGCTTTTGGACAGGCCCATCGACGACCTATCGGCCATCACACGCTTCATAAGGAACCTATGTGAGTTCTTCGGCGTCGAGAGGACGGGAGGGCCCCTGCCCGATGAGATACGGGGCCCGGCCCGCCCAGCGCTTATGACGCTTGTGTGGCCGGGCTTCACGGCCGATTTCCTCGTGCTCTGGGATGCCGTGCATAACGAGGTGAGAACGCCCTGAGCAGGAGAGGCCTACTAGCCATCGTTTTTGTAGGCTTTGCCGTCCTCGTCGCCTTGTCCTACATACTGCTGATGGCTACCTTGCCCCAGGAGAGGGGGCCTCAAAAGGGGGCGCCCGCCAAGGGGGACGTGTTAGTCATAGTGGCCATCCCATTCGTCGAGAACCCCGCACTTGGCGTCTATAAGCCGAGCTGGGCCGAGGTCGAGCAGGCCCTCCCGGCACTCAAGGAGGTGGGGGCCGATGCCATATTCCTCTGGGGCCCCTACGACCACCGCTTCCCGGAGCCCGGCGAGACCATAACGGTGCTGACCGAGGAAGGCTACATCGAGCTGGAGATAGGGCCAGCTGCCCACATAAGGAACTACACGAGGCCGGACCCGGCGAGGGGGACGGAGCAGGAATTCCTGAGCATGGTCGAGAGGGCGCACGAGCTAGGCCTGAAGGTGATTGGCCAGCTTCAGATAACCCTCGCAACGCCCGGCGACTTCGTCTACGACCACCACCCCGAGTGGCTGCTCCAGAGCATCTACGGTGCGCCGGCCGTCCACTGGCCCTGGGCCATGGGGCCCTTCGGCTTCAAGGTGAACAAGGCCCACCCAGGCCTGATAGATTTCGTGGTCAACACGGTCCTGCCCCACTGGATAGAGGTCTGGGGCCTCGACGGCGTATACCTGGACTCACCCGGCATCGCATATTGCGATCTGCACATAGCGGAGCTGTGCGAGCTCTACGGCTGTGCGCCTGGCTGCGAGCCCCTCACGCCCGTGGATGGCTACTACAGCCCGGAGCCCCTCGTGAGGGCCATGAGGGAGAAGATAAACGAGCTCGAGGCCGAAACCGGGCGAGAGCTCATGTTCCCGGCCGAGGCGACCCTGAAGACGTGGCGCGATATGCCTGAGGAGTTCGTGGTAGCTGCTTGCCATGGCGAATTCTGGAGGTGGCTGTGGGACGAGAGGGTGGACAGGAGCATGGGCTCCTACTTCGATTGGGTCATGGACTACCAGTTCAGGACGCTCCTCAAGGCCGTTTATGACCGTGCTATCACGTCGGAGCAGTACGTGGAGTTCCTCCTCAAGATAGACCGTGAGCTTGACGGGCGCTACACGAGGCTGGCGAGGTTCGTGAACATATGGGTGGTCGCCTCCCCCTACATACCGCTCCTCAAGCCAGATGTGGCCGAGTGCTTCATAACGCTCTGGGGGACGGCCACTGGTGACGTGCTCTTCATAGGCTCGTTCTTGCTCCCGCCTTGGTCAGAGGTCATGGAGCGCCTCTTCGGATACGATGGCGAGCTGCTCAAGGAACTCTTCTCCAAGCTCGTGGACATTAAGGAGCGGTATGGGGCGCTCAGGTCGGGCAATATAGAGGATGCCCTCATAGGGCCGGGCGTCAAGGGCCTCATAGCCTACAACCGCTGGGACGAGCACGAGTCTGTGACGGTCATCGTCAACACCACGCCCGAGCCCCTCACGGCCCGTGTCAAGACGAGGCTCGGCGAGCAAGCCACGCTGGTGGACCTCCTCTCAGGCGAGCGATTCAGGACCGAGCGTTCCTCTGGCGAGCTGACGGTCCACATGCCAGCTCACAGTGCTAGGATACTCGTGGAGGAGCGAGGTGATTATGAGGCATTCCTTAGTGTGTCCCCGATCCCAGGAGGAGTGGTGGTGGGCCCCGTGTTTGCCGCCTCACCAACCCCGGGGAAAGGATTAGCTCCCCATGAAAAGAAAGAGCTGTAACCTCCCTGTTTTTCACGGCCGACCGGGGCCAGCATGAGCCTAACACGTATCTCACGGGCCATGGACTACCTCCGGGCGAGAGGGCGGCCAGGGCCTTCGACATCTACATATTTGCGGTCTACCTCATGATGGCCGTGGGCCAGGGGCAGGCTTCTCGGAGCGATACGGCCTGGTGGTGCTCACGGCAACATCGCCCTGGGCCTTCTCATAGGGCTGGGAGTGCTTCGTGGCTTGTTCTATTATGAATTCGCAGTATTCGTCTCCCTTTGCTATGCATTTTACTTCCCTCACCCTGAAGTCCCTCCCATAAGCCTCTTTGAACACGCCAGCTAGAACTCCTCTTATCAGGTGGCTCACCGGCCTATCCCTCTTGCCTATGAATGGCGTGCACTCGAAGTTCCCATGAAGCCTTATCACGAATCTAAGTTCTTCTTCATCACACTCTACTACCTCATAGCCAAACCAGCCGGCAGCTATGTGTAAGGCCAGGAAAGCCTCAATTAAATCACATCCCTTAAGGCCGTAAGATTCTTTTAGCTTCTTGGCGGATTCTCTACCGACGGCTTCACCCATATCGAATAATATGGCGTGACCTCCTGAGCCAAAGGTCTTATCTAACCAATCGAACATAGCACCTACGTCATCTACATCCAACATCACGATCCTCTCACCTAGGAAAAGCGTGGTGTAAGTAGTTCCATCTATTGCGATATCGCCGAACTTCTTGACTATGACTTCTGCATTCAGTACTACGTCAAGAGCCTTAAGCTCCTCAACTAACTCCTCGGGCTTAAGCTTGGAGTCCGTGAGGTCTAAGAATAGCGTTAGGATACCCGTATCCTTGCCTGGCTCAGCCGTTATCATGCCCGATAAGATGTTAACCTTGTGTTCAGCTATCTTAGAAGCAATCTTAGCTAAAACGCCAGGGACGTTCTTGCCCTCAATCACGAGCTGCGTGATACGCTTACCGGGAGCATAAATGGCACAAGGGATTATCCTAGGGCGGTTATTAAGACCGCCCACTCTATTCTCACCCTGAGAGGAAAAAAGTCCGGCCAATATAAGCATTCATAGTTGGGGAATAACGTTGTTGTAAGTATCCTGTGATTAAAGTTGCGTCCGTGATGACAGTAGCCATCATCTCCTGATATGGTGAAGCCCTACCTCAATCCTTTTATCACCGGAGCCTATGCCCCGGAGTCGGAGCATAGGAGGCATAGACCCATTTTCCTCAAAGGGGCATAGGAAAAATACAGTTTCTCCTCCTAAGTCCACAAGGTAACCAACAGCTATCCATCCGTTGTATGTTTGGGTATGATGGCAATGAAGCACCTATGATTTCCTTAATTTCGTCAAAGGAGAGTTCAATCGTGTCGTGCTTGCTTTTCATGCAGACCCGTCGGGGTTAGTAAGGTTATATAAATGTCTCGGATGAACTCATAAACTCGCTCTCGCGAGTTAGACGCATTTGATCCCAGCCTCACCACCCTTGAGCACGTAGAACCTCTGGCCCTTGTAGTCCCTCACGACCAAGAGGCCTTCTGAGATGAGCCTGTCGAGCTCGGCCCTGACCATGATGGGTTCCTCGCCCGTGGAAAGGCATAGCTCGTGGAATCTGCAGGGCCTACGCTCTAAGATGGCGATCAAGGCTTTCCTTAGCTCTCCGGCTCTCTTCCTGACGGGTCCTAGCCTAGGTGAGTGCCATGAGATGACCTCGATATCCCTTAGCTGGCACGACAGGTAATCTGCTATGGCCTTGAGCTCCTCTGGGGAGAGGGCTTCTACATAGGGCTCAGCTGGCGGCCTGGTGGGCGTGTTGACCTGTACTTGGTCGGGCCTTGTGGACCTGAGGACCTCGACCAGACGGCTTAAGCTAGTCTCGTCCGTGTTGATGGGCTTCCCATGTGCCTTGAGGAACATGGACTGTATGGCTAACCTCCCCTTAGCAGTTTTCCTGACCTCCTTAAGGCCGTCGATAACCATGTCCAGTTCTACGCCCTCAGCTGGCCTGTTCACGAGGCTAAAGATGTCTGGCAGGGCAGCATCCAGCTTAGCCACGATCACATCGGCATTCCTGACGGCTTCCACTACCTCGCCAAGCCAGAAGAGGGAGGAGTTCGTCAGTATGGCCACGGGCACGCTGGGACAGAGGTCCTTGACGGCCTCTATCATCTCGCCCAACCCTGGGTGAAGTGTTGGTTCTCCGCAGCCCGAGAAGGTCACGTGGTCTAGGAAGCGGATGTCCATGCCTTCTAACACAGCCTTGAGTTCCCTCACCAGGTCGTCAAGGTAAACCTTCGGCTTGAAATCGCGGGGAGAGCTTACCTTGTTTACCGTCCTACCGAGTTGGCAGTAAATACAATCGAAGGTGCAGGTCTTCGGGGGGAGAATGAGGTCTATGCCGAGAGATCGGCCGAGCCTCCAAGATATTATGGGGCCGTACACTATGGACGTCCTACTCACCTTCACGTCAGCCGTCCGTGACCTATTAAGCCTTGACCTTATCCACCCATTCCCTGACGGCCTTCTCTGAGGCGAACTCGGACATGAATTCCTCTATGGCCTCTACGAGCTTCCCGGCCTGTCCTTCCCCATGTGCCATGGAGGCGAAGAAGTGTGCGTTCTGTTCCGTCATGTAGAGCACGCCCTTCAGCCTCATGAACAAGTGGAACAGCTCGTAGACCTTAGTGCTCCACCTTGCCTCGACCGCTGTCCTGTGGTTCGCGGGCCTCCTGGTCGTGAAGTGGAGTCCTATCATGCTCCCCTCACCCGTGGCATGGCACGGTAGCCCAAATTCATCGCCTAGCTTGTTCAGTTCTTCTCTGACCTTGTTCCAGAGGCTGTTGAAGTGCTCGTAGAGGTGCCTGTGGGCGTTGAGGTGGCTGACCAGGGCATAGCCAGCTGCAAGCGTTATGGGGTTGCCCGTGAAGGTCCCCCCATGTGCACTCCTCTCCCTCGGGTCGGGGTGCTTCAAGTGGTCGAGGAGCTCCATTACCTCGGACGGGCCTGCGAAGGCACCTGCACCTGGAAAACCTCCTCCTATCGCCTTGCCTAAGACGACCAGGTCGGCCTTGATGCCGAAGTACTCCTGTGCTCCCCCAGGTGCGAGCCTGAAGCCCGTTATGACCTCATCGAAGATTAAAAGGACCCCGTGCTCATAGGTCAGGTCCCTGAGGCCCTTTAAGTAGCCTGGCTCGGGGCCTATGCACCCTGCGGCACCCATCACGGGCTCCACTATCACGGCCGCTACGTCGTCGTCCTTGAGAGCTCTCTCGATCGCCTCTAAGTCATTGAAGGGCACCACGAGCGTGTTGGCTATGGCTTCATCTGGCAGCCCCTTAGATTCCGGTACGTTGTAAGGAGGGGCTACCCCGACGTGTAGGCCATCGTAAGCACCATGCCAGCCGCCCTCCATCTTTATGACCTTCTTGCGGCCCGTGAAGGCTCTGGCGAGCCTGAGGGCGTACATGACAGATTCGGTCCCGCTGTTGCAGAACCTTATCATTTCAATACCCGGGAGCACCTTCACCAACAGCTCTGCGTAATCAACCAGGAGCTCGTGTGGATATCCCAGGTGGGTCCCGCGTGAGGCTATTTCCCTCACTTTCTCTAACACGAAGTCAGGTGCATGGCCAAGCACGTGGACGCCGTGGCCCATCCAGTAGTCGTCGTACACGTTGCCGTCTATGTCCCATACGAGCGGGCCTTTGGCCCTAGATATGAAGGCCGGATAAGGCTTGTAGAACCTTATGTGGTAGTTCGTTCCTCCTGGGAGGACGGATTGAGCCCTTCTGAATAACTCTTTAGAACGTGGCGTCCTCATCTTGTATTCGGCGGCCATCTTCCTCCATCGCTCCTCGAGCCTTGCTTCTACATGGGCATCTAGCGGCAGGCGGACCACCTGGCCCAGTAAGGACCGACCGGCTAATTAAGATGAAGGTCAAGGCTCATATTGAGCTAGAGGTCAGCAGGACCCGTGAGGTGCTTTCCCTTGGCCCGGGAGCCTGAGGTCAGGATAAGGGAGTTCGAGGAAGGCAGGGACGAGAGAGCCTGGATAGAGCTCTTCAACGCCTACTTCGGGCACTACTACGGACGTGAGTTTGAGCCCCTGGACGAAGATGACGTGGAGTGGTTCAAGAACTCGCCCTGGTGGCGTGATTCCCAGGTCTTCTTGGCCGAGGTATCGGGGGAGCCCGTGGGCATCATAAGGCCCGTCGTCGACCGCCAGCGTGAGCCCCCGAAGGGCTACATATGGGGCTTCGCTGTCAAGCCGGAACTGGAGGGCTCGGAAGTAGATAGGAAGCTCCTCACGAAGGCCGTGGAATGGCTGGTCTTACAAGGCGCGAAAGCCGTTCAAGCCAACGCAAGGGACAACATGAAGGCCAGGATAAAGCTCTACGAGGAAGAAGGCTTCAAGCTCATAAGACCCTTCAGCGTGATGAGGCTTAGGCCTCCTGACCTCAGGGACGATCTAAGGCCTAATCGGGAGGTCAGGCTCAGGAGAGCCAATCCTCTTAATAATGAGGAGGACCTGAAAATCTTGAACAGGCTTGAGAATGAGGCATTCTCTGAACACTTCGATTTCAGGCCGAGCAGCCTCGAGGAGACCAGGGCCTTCTTAGAACATGAGGGCTATGAGGACCTCGTGGTATTCGCTTACTTAGCCAGCAAGCCGGTCGGCTTCGTCATAGCATCCGTCAGCAAGAACCTGCCCGAGCTCGAGTTCAAGAGGGGCATCATAATGGACATAGGCGTCCTGAAGCCCTATAGGAGGAAGGGCATAGGGACGGCCCTCATGTTAGAGGCGATAAACTGGATATGGTCTAAGGGGGCCGAGGTAGTTGAGTTGAGCGTTGATGACGATAACCCGACCGGGGCTACCGCCTTCTACGCCAGGCTGGGCTTCAAGAGGGCCTTCAGGACCCTCGTTTACTTGAGGGAGCTCTGAGCCCTAAGGCCCCATGTCGAGCTCGCAAAGCTTATCTTTTTATCCCCAAGGCCCCAGGTCGAAGGTGGTGCCCCTGCGTGAGCACGCCGAGGCTCGTGGGCAGGATGATCAGGAGGGCCCAAGAGGCCCGTAAGTCGGCAGACGCGAACTTGAGCACGGGGTTGTTTAATCTCGCGTGCATAAGTGCTTATCAGTTCGTGCAGCTCATGATAAAGGCCAGGATTATGGAGAGGACGGGCATAGAACCGAGCGTGAGAGGCATAAAGGACCTTTTAGAGACGTTGGCTGAGGTGCTCGGGAAGAAGGAGGAATTCTCGAAGTTCTTAGAAGAGGTCAGGGCCGATATAGAGTTCGTCGAGGAGCTGTACGGCCGTTCTAAGAGGGATCCGTCCTCCTGCACGAGGGAGGAAGCTGAAAAGTTCGTCATGATAGCTGACCGCATAGTGGGTTTCATCGAGGACCTAGTAGAAGAAGTTGGTCCAGTTTAAGAAATCAGGCCTTTGGCTTCCTCCATAGGCCATGTGCGGTTATATAACGCTCGAGGTCAGCTATCGATTTGAAGGCCCCTCCTTTCGCCATCATGTAAAGGTGCCTGTAGACGCTCCTAGTGATGGCCCTTTTGTCTCGGAGGTACCTGAGCCTCTTCCTTACGGCTCTTATACGGATTATCCAGAGCCTCTTCCTCGGCATTATGGCTCCTCTTGAGCCGCTCCTTGAGCCAGGGCCACGCCTCCGGCCCTTCTTCTTCTGAGCCTTTATCTTACGTGCCCTCGCCCTGCTGACGCCCTTCTCCGGCTTCGCTCTTATGATGCCCTCATGTATCAGGCGTCTTATCTCCTCCTTCGTTATGGCATCTGCTACTACGTCCAAGTACTCCGGGTCAATCCAGATGCGTGATTCCCCTACCCCTAAGACCTCGGCCGCCATCCTCCTCTTCGACCTCAGGTTCATGGCCTACCCGGGAGGGGAGGAACCCACTGTTTATAAGCATAGCCCCTGCGGACCCCTATGCCAAGGCGGTGGCCGGGTTGGGGGAGAGCATAGACATATTCGGCCTAATGGTGGAGGAAGAGGAGAAGCGTAAGAAGGCCCTCAGGGAAGAGGTGCTCGGTGCCCTCGGCGTCCCGGACTTCTTCAAAGGAGGTTCCATCTGGATAGACGCGAGGAAGTGCTATGGCCGTGAATGTGATATGTGCGTGAAAGCTTGCCCGACGAAGGCCATATTCTGGCGTGGTGGACAGTTAGTCGTACAGGAGGAAATATGTCTCTTCTGCACCGCCTGTGTGGCCAACTGCATGGTCGAGGGATGTATAAGGGTCAGGAGGACTAGGCCGGACGGAACCGTAGAAGAGTTTAGCTCCCTGAGGGAGGTAGCCACCCTCTTAAGGTCCATATCTGGCAGGAAGGCCCTGGAAGCCGTCGAGAAGATATTCCCAAGCCTAGGCGACTTCTTAAGCCGGTTCGGGCCCTTGAGGAGCTGACCGGGACGGCCGATACGCTTATTATGGCCTGCCGGAGGCCCTTCCTAATGGGGGCCGGTGGTCTAGCCTGGTAGGACGCCTCCCTTACGAGGAGGAGGTCCCCGGTTCAAATCCGGGCCGGCCCACCACCGCTGAGGACTCTCAATACCTTCACAGTAACATTAGTGATCGAGCTTCCCTCAATTAGGACTATCAGTAGAATGAAATTGCATCGTGCGTGAAACATGCTCATGCTTCTGTGTAGCCGCCAGCTATTGCCCCCTTGACCACGTGGCTGGCGGGCCTATCTAGCTTGCCAGCCATGGACATGTATTCGAGGGACATCTGGGGGATGTCCCTAGAGGGTGCGTAAATGGCACACGGCATCATCCTCGGTATTCCGCCAACCCATTCATGTTGATACTCTCCGGCAGGAATTCTCTGATCCCTTATAACAGTTCTGGACGTTCACCTATGGCGTGAAAAGGCACTTGCTCATAAAGACGGCTTGCTAGGCCTCCCTCGTTCATCCCAGCCCCTCAGAGCGTAATACTCGTCAAGCATGCGTTCGAAGGCCTCCTTATCCACGACCTGGCTTCCAACCGGGTGCTCGTAGAACCTCCTTGGTAGTCTGTCGTCTTCCCTGCTGATGCCCTCTTTCACGTTGAAGCACCTGACTAAGTCGTTTATCTTGGCCCCGATGGCCCTGAACTCCTCGGCCTTCACTTCGAGGCCCGTGACGGCTGTGTATATGGCCCTGAGTTCGTCCCACAGGACAGGCCCTATGGTCGGCAGGCAGAGGAAACGGCACAAGATCAAGCTGTCCACTACGGCGTAGAAGTCCTCCAACTCGACCACCATCTCGGCCTGTCCTTCGTAGGAGAACCTGTCTATCTCCACACCCGGCTTGAACGGGTGCTGTCCGGTCAGGTTCGGCCTGTAGGCCACGTGCCTGAGGTGGCAGGCCCCTCTAGCTGATACCGCGTAAGCTAAGGCAACGCCCTTCAGGCCCCTGGGGTCATAACCGGGCGGCTCGAGGCCCTTGACGTGGATTGCTATTTCCTCGGCACCCTTCCCGATGGCTCTTGAGGCCCTAGCAACTCCCTCGGCCAATAGGTTGCCGAGCTTGCCTTTCCTGAAGGCTATCCGCTCGACCAGCTTCACCATGGCCTCGTGGTTCCCGAAGCGTAGGTCAAGGCCGTCGGTTCCTTCCGGCCCTATTATGCCGCGTTCATAGCACTCCATGGCGAAGGCGATCACGTTGCCAGCAGATATGGTGTCTAAGCCCAGCCTATCGCATAGCTCGTTCAGCTTGGCTATGGACTCCAGGTTGTCGTTGTAGCACAACGGGCCGAGGGCGAACAAGGTCTCATACTCGGGCCCCTCGACCCTGCAGGCATACGGGCCCTCCTTGACCTCCGATATCTTCCCGCAGCCGACCGGGCAACCGGGACAGGCCTTGGAGGCCACCACGAGGCGTTCTTTAACCGCCTTCGGGCCTATCTTGGGGTAGCCGGGGAAGCTCCCCTCAGTCCAGTTCTTGGTCGGGAGCGTCTCAGTGGCGTTCGTCCTAGCCATTATGCCGGGTGTCCCGTACTCAGATAGGCCCCTCAGTATCTCCCGGGCCCTCTCCCTTATGACCTTGGCCAGCTCTCTGACCTCGTCGGGCTTCGCCAC
>NJEJ01000008.1 GCA_002255025.1 Candidatus Bathyarchaeota archaeon ex4484_135
GCGTGGACGAACTCGGCGTAGGCTATGGCCCTGAAGAGCCTGGCCACGTTCGGGAAGCCCTCGTTCTCGGCCTTGTCGGCGAATATGAGGTACCTCATGTGTGCTTGGCTCTCGCCGGCGAAGGCATCCTTCAGGAAACGCCTCGTCATCTCGCCCATGTTCGTCCCCATTAGGTTAGAGATATCTGGCTTAAAAGTTTTTCTGTTGTCCATAAATAATTCAGTTTTCGAACCAAACGATTATCGTCCTCGGAGACCATTAGCCAGCGGTGGCGGACCTGGCCAAGGTCGAGATTGACCTGTCCAAGCTGAGCGGGAAGGAAAGGGATAAGGCAATATTGAGGACGGGCATAATGGCTGAGCTGGAGGCCATAAACCTCTACGAGCAGATGGCCAGCATGGCGGGCAACGAGCTGATCAGGCAGGCCCTCCTTGAGATAGCCAGGGAGGAGAAAACGCATGTAGGAGAGTTCCTGTCCCTGCTGACCGAGATAGACCGCGAGCAGGCGGAAGAGCTGAAGAAGGGCGAGGCCGAAGTCCGCGAGCTGAGGGAGAAACTAAGCAGTTAAGAATGCGAACCAAAAGGTTTATTAATACACCTGTTTCGGTACGATAGGTGGCCGATTTGACCGAGAAGCTCCAAGTGTACAAGTGCGATATCTGCGGCAACATAGTGCTCGTCCTACACGCTGGTGCCGGGAAGCTCGTGTGCTGTGGGCAGCCCATGACGCTCGTGACTGAGAAGACGGGCGGCCCAGGCTCTGAGAAGCACATGCCCGTGGCGAACGTGGCTGATGGGAACTTAGAGGTCAAGGTCGGGTCGGTAGAGCACCCCATGGAGGAAGGCCACTACATAGAGTGGATAGAGGTCATAGCGAGTGACAACGTCCTCAGGCGGTTCTTAAGACCGGGCGATAAGCCAGAGGCCAAGTTCCCTCTCACGGTCCAGAGCAGCGAGGTAGAAGTAAGGGCCTATTGCAATAAACACGGCCTCTGGAAGACCTCGGTCCAGATCAGGTGAGCTAGCTCAGAAGCCCTCTTTTTCAAGTGCTTTTTCCACTGCCTCCCTGAGCAGGTACTGAGCCACGTGGAGGACTGTATCGCTCAGCTCTGGGTCAACCACCATGCTGCCGAGGCACGGGTAGACGTGGTGGGCCTTGGCCAGCTCTTCCCAGAGGACCTCCCTGGGCTCGACGGGCAGGCCGACCAGCTTCTCGGCTACGTACCAGGTAGAGCCACACGGTGCTCCTCTCAAGACCCTGGCAGACCTTATGATGCCGTCGCGGACCTTAACCTCAAGCTCGGGTCTCCCGAAGGACCTGGCGAACTCGTCTATGACAGGGTCACCAGTCTTAGTGAGGCTGCAGAACGGCTTGGGGAAAGCATATGATATGCCTTTTTCTTCGAGCTCGTCCTTGACCTGCTCTCTGAGGCCCGGCGGGAGCCAATCCTGATTGCAGATCGCTATTATAACGCCTTTCGCACCGACTTCTTCTGCCACGGTTGGCACCAAAGCCTGGAGCTCTTGCGGGAGGCCGAGGGACAACACCAGGTCGCAGCTCGGGAGCCCACGAGGTAAGATGGCTTCCGGCTCATCGAGCACGACATCGAGAGGCGGGACCTCCTCGAACTCATGGAGGCCCCACAGGCTGCCCGAGAAGCCCCTGCTGCACAGGTTCTCTATTATGCGGGTGCCGTACTGGTCCCCTTTCATGAGCAGTGCGAGCGACTTAACCAACCTCCTCACCTCCCGGCACGAACTTCTTGGCTGGCTCTTTCCTGAGGACAGCTTCTAGCTCCGGGATGTTCAGGCCCCTTATAATGTCGCCAAATATCTCGCACCTCCTCTCCACGCCCTCCATTTCCTTGGGCCTCACCACGACCTCTACCTCCCGGCCTGAACGCGTCTTCAAGTATATGTGGTAGCTGCTGACCGGGCCGCCTGGCTCGTCCTTGACCACGGCCTCGTGCCTCGCCACCCGGTAGCCAGCTTCCTCCAGGGCCCTCAGGACCTCCTCGGGCTCATCGCAGAAGACCTCTATGTCTATATCACTGTCCTCCCTGGCCAGGCCACGCCAGACGCTCCCTATCAGCCTGGGGCGGAAGGGCTCCAGGACCTTCATGACCTCGAGGCCCTCAGCCCTCATCTTAATGAGCCTTTCCTCGGCCCCCTGGCCCTCTAGCTCCTCCATGAGCCTGCCGAGCTCGACGGCTACTTCTGCGTTAGAAGGAAGAATTCTGGCTCTAAGGGCCTTAGCGGCCATCTCCTTGGCTGTCTTGTACTCCCTGGCTTGGCCCGTGTAGAGGAGCCACGCTGCTTCCCGTGCTACCAGACGCCTAAGCTCCCTCCTCGACCGGATTCCTGAGGTCAAGCCCCATGAGGTTTGGGGTTAAGAAATATAAACCACATGATAAGGTAGCTTTCCCTCAAGCACGTGCCCCAGGGCCTGAACATCGGCTGAAGTAATCCCCGATGATCGATACGTACCTTAGGGCCGTATCTCCGCAGATGGCCACTATGTTCCCTCTTTCCACGCGTTCTGCTATCTTGACCGCGGCATGGCACGTGGCACCCGAGCTGAGGCCAGCTAGTATGCCCTCTTCCCTCACGAGCCTGAGCACCATTTTGAGGGCCTCCCCCCTGCTGACGTACATGACCTCGTCCACGAGTTCCCTGTCGAACAGGGGCCTCTCGTACTCCTCTAAGTCCATCAGGCCATCTATTTCCTCGCCCTTCCCTACGACCCCTATGACCTTGACATCTGGCTTCCTCTCCTTGAGGAACTTGGCGAGACCTATTATGGTCCCGCCCGTCCCTATGCCAGCCACCACATAGTCCACCTGGCCGCGGAGGTCCTCCCATATCTCCCTGGCTGTCCCCTCGTAGTGGGCCATGACGTTCGACCGGTTCCTGAACTGGTCGAGCATGACGTACCTCGGGTCCTTCGAGGCCAGCTCGCGGGCCAATTCCACCGCGTGGGCTTCTGAATCCGCGAACCTGACTTCTGCCCCTAAGGCCTTCAGGAGCCCTATTTTCTCCTTCGCGGCCTTTTTAGGCACGAATATGAGGACCCTGTAGCCCTTCAGCCTCCCGATGGCCGCGAGCGATATGCCAGTGTTGCCGGAAGATCCCTCAACAATGATTTTGTCTTTGGTCAACAGGCCTCTTCGTTCGGCGTCCTCTATCATCTTGAGGGCTATCCTGTCCTTAAGGGAGCCCGTGGGGTTGAAGTACTCCAGCTTGGCGTAGATGACGACACCTTCCTTCAGCGATAAACTTGTCTTAACAAGCGGTGTCCGCCCTATCAGGTCCAGGACCGAGCCATACGGCATTTCTTCACCACTACCGCCGGGGTGGCGAGTCGGTCCCGTATAAACACTATTGCCTTATGAGGCCTCTCTCCTCGAGGCAGGTTATCAAGGCACCTACCGTGGCCGGTATGGTGTGTTCGGTCGCGAACGTCAGGCCCGGGCAGAGGTCGATGATGAGCGTCGCGAACCTGAAGACGCCCTTCGGGACGCCCTCCCTGGCACCAGCGAGGATGTTCACTCGGCCGCCCTGCCTGAAGGCTTCTTCTATATCCTCTGCGGCCTCTGAGACCGTCTTGCCAGTGGGGTCCGTCACTATCATGGGTTCCCCAGCTCTATCACGCACGAACTGGTACAGGTCCTGCAGCCTGAAGGGGACCTTATCAACCTTCCTGGCGTACGTCTTCTTCTGTATTTTAAACCTGCTCTCCCGCCCCTCTAAGAGGCCCGATAGGAAGGCGTTCAGCTGTCCCACGTCGACCGGCTCGTGGGGCGTTATGACGAGCTCGCTCAGCTCGAAGGCCTGGGCAGCCCTCCCTATCCTTACGCCCATGGGCCTGCCCCCCTCGCCCAAGTAGGGCATCTGTGCGAAAGAGATACGCTTCAGGAGCCTCAGGACCTCGGGCTTCCCAGGCCTATGCTTTTTCCACACGACCTGCCCGGGCGTTATCGCTATGCCTACCTCCGGCCCTATGAACTCCACCCATACTATCTTGTCTGGTTCCGTCAGGTTGACGTCAGCTCCCGTGGCCTCTTGGACCGCCGAGCCTACCTTCACGTTCGCGTCTATACTCGTAAAATCGTGCTTTCCCCGCCTCGTCGTCCTGACCGCGAAAGTTTCGTCGGGTCTTATCAAATCCCTGGCCACGTGAGCCGCTGAAGAAGCTATTTCATCTAGGTCGGCCCTGGCCGTCGCGAGGACCCTCAGGACGTATTCGGCCTCAGGCAGGGCTTCTTCTATACGCCTGGCGGCCTCATCTGGGTCCTCAAGGCCGTCTATGACTACCAAGCCCATGAAGCCCCTCGGCCTAGCCACGACATGGCCTCCAATGAGCTCAGCTGCCCTTGATGCCACTATGCGTTCTAAGCCCAGGGGGGTCTTTATTATCAGCTGCAAGGCTCTCAGGCCCCTTGGGGGCCTAATAAAGCTCGGCTCTAAGATGGGCCTCAGCTGGCCTCGGCCTTGGCCTCCTTTTCCCCAGAGGATGCCTTAGCTTCGGCCTCTAATTCCTCAGCCGTCTTTATAGCGTGCTCGGTAGATATCTCGAGCTGGGCCAATTCGGGTGCGTACAGGAGCTTGCTCTTCCTTATGCCCACGTGCCTGAGGGGGGCTATCTTCTTCGCCTCGTTATATATGTCAGATGCCATCTTCCCGAGTACCATCTCCTGGACAAACTGGCCGAAGTTCAGCTCCTTAGCCTTACGCTCCACGATCTCCTTCATTATCTTCCTTATGGCCTTCTGCTGAGAGGTCTTTATCCTGTACTGCGTCAGGGCACACGGGTAAACGCGTATTTTGTAGCCATCCTTCGTGGTGACGTCAAATATACCATCGACCTTGCTCGTCCTACGCCTGACGAGGCTCCTGAGGAAATCACGCGAGTACTCGTGGCCCTTGAATATGGTCTTGGCCTTGTTGCCCTCCACGGCCACTACCTGGAAGTACATCTTTATGACCTGCTGCCTTATGTTCTCGCTCGTAACATCGTAGAGGGTGGCCTCTAGGACCCGCTTCAGGAGCTTCTCAGGGCTATCAGCCGGGACCTCGAATAACCCCCTTTCCCCGAAGTAAGGGGGCGTCATGACTACGAACCACCGCTTTGTCTTCCACTTGTCCACAGCTCTCCTGCGGCCTCTCCTGGACGACATGCCCAATCGAGCGGGAGGCCTGTCCTTATTAAGCTTCACAGCTCGCCTACCGGTATGGCACCCATTATGTCCACCCGGTAGATGCCCCTGGCCAGTATGCGGTTCAGGAACTCGCGAGCAGAAGCCATGTCTTTCGCATCGAACAGTATGAGGCCGTCATAGGAACCCAGGAGGCAGAAGGCACCTACGACCCTGACGCCTTCCGGCGGCTCGACACTCGCTATACGCTTGAGCATGGGCACGTGATCCCTGGCGGCCGAGGACGTGTAGAGCCTGAGCAGGGCCACGAACAGCAAAGGCTATCACCGGCCTCATGGGTCAGGCAAGCTATTTATCTCCTGGGGGGACCTACCGTCGGCGTGATGAAGGGTCATAGCACGGAGCCCTCTGGGCCGTGATGAGCTCCGCTACTCTGACCAATTCCATGCATGCTTAACGGGCATGCCAACGGCCTTAAAGCCAGGTCTTCAATATCATGGCATGCGGCACGCCACTTATGCGTATGACAGCTGCCTTGTGGACCATGCCGAGCTCTATGGCCCTCGAGACCACCCTCTCGCCAACCATGTTCACGACCGAGTACTGGGCTGCTATCTCTAGGGCGGTATCCACGTCCATGAGCTGCCCTCCGTAGAACTCCTCGCTTATGTGGAATACTATACGGCCGTCCCGGAGCGTCTTGCCGAGCAGCTCCTCATCACATATGGCCACTATGGCCTGGGTGCCGGAGTACTTTATGCTCAAGTAGACCTTGCCGGGTGTGGAAGCGGGCTTCCGGTCGGCTGCCAAGGCCCTGCTGCCCCCTCAGAGGGGCCTGACGGGCGATTTCGCACCACAGGCATCACATACGAGGAACATGATGCGTTTCTCCTTGACTATGTGCGTGTCGGGCCTCTTGCACACTGGGCAGATGACGTAATCGCGGAGGAATATCTCTATGAGCCTCTTTATCGTGTCTTCCTCGAAGACCCCCTGGAATATGGCTCTGGTACCATCAAAATAGCCTGCAGTGGCCAGTTCCCTCGAGAAGAACCTCAGGCAGAACTCGGGCTTCCGGTTCACAGTATCGCAGAACTCCTTGAAGTTGTGGTATATGGTCCTCGAGCCAGCTATGGTTATCCTTGGTGCCGGTATCTCAAGCCTCTCCGTCCTCTGGACCGGCCCCTCGGGCATTTGTGCGTAAGCACGCTCGAGCAAGGCCCTGTACTCGGCTGGGTTGCTCATGGCTCCACCAACCTCACGGGCCCAGCTGGGCCATAAGTGCTTCGGGGCAGAAGGAGCCTGAGGCCTGTTTATAAGGCCCGGGGCCAGCCTGAGGTGGTGCTGCCGTCTTGCCCCTCACGCCAGAACAGGTCAGGGCTCACATCCCCCTGACGGCCAAGTACATATACTTGGACAACTGTGCTACCACACCCGTCCCGAAGCCCGTCGTGGAAGCCATGCTCGAGTACTTCTACGATTACTGTGCGAACGTCGAGCGAGGAGCCTACTCGATAGCCAGCTTGGCGAACGAGAAATGGGATTTAGCACGTGCCAAGGCAGCCAAGCTGCTCCTCAATTGCAAGGCAGACGAATTCATATTCACGAGGAACACCACAGAGGCTATATGCATGGTCGCTTACGCCCTCGAGCACCCGCTCTTGGATCGGGTGAACGGCAGCTTCGGGGAGCAGGAGCCGATAATAAAGTGGGAGAAAGGAGATAACATAGTCTTCAGCGAGCTCGAACACCACTCCAACATGATGCCCTGGATAAGGCTCGCCAGGCACGTCGGAGCCGAGATAAAGGTTGTCCCGTTCAACAGGGAGACCGGCCAGATCGAGCCATCTGAGGTCGAGAAGGTCGTTGACGAGCGGACCAAGGTGCTTGCTATACAGCACGTCAGCAACGTGACGGGCGTGATACACCCGGTGGAGGAGTTCGTGAAGATAGCGAAGGAAGCCAACCCGAATTGCCTGGTCGTGATCGACGGATCCCAGGGGCCGGGCCACATGCCGATCGACGTCAAGCGTATAGGCTGTGATGCCTATGCCTTCTCCGGCCACAAGGGGCCGCTCGGCCCCCAGGGCTCAGGTGGCCTTTTCGTCAGGAGCGAGCTGTTGGAACGGATGGAGCCGATGGAGATAGGGGGCGGTACCATAGCCGACGTCACCACGCACGACTACAAGCTACGTGATGATGTCCTCTGTAAGCGTTGGGAGGCCGGGACGCCCAGCATAGCATGCCTCATAGGGCTTGGCAGGGCGGCAGAATACGTGGCTGAGGAAATAGGATTAGAACGCGTGAGGAAGCGTGAGGAAGAGCTGACGGAGCAATTCATAGAAGGTCTCTTGGACATACCGAATGTGGAGATCTACGGGGAAACGGAGGACATGAGCATAAAGGCCGGTGTCGTGTCCTTCAACATAAGAGGTTGGAGCAGCCACGACATCTCCATGGCCTTAGATAACGAGTTCAAGCCGCCCATCCTGGTCAGGGCCGGCCACCACTGTGCCATACCGGCCTGCCGGGCATTAGGCGTCTACGAGCGTTACGGCGGAACCGTCCGGGCCAGCTTCCACTACTACAACACGCCGGAGGAAGTAGAAGCAGCCCTAAAGGCCATAAGGAAGCTGGCAGGTGCCTGATCAAGGGCCGTGCGGTCAAGTAAAGCTCATAAGGTGCCGTAATATACGGCCCTTGGGCTGTGAAGAGCCGCTCCTAAGCGATGACTGACCGGATGAATGAACGCAGGCCTGACGGAGCCCAATTTTTAAGGCTCCCTATGGTCCTAAAATAGGGTGATGAGGAGTCCGAATCCTGAGGAATGATGAGCGGCCCATATCTGACCTCTGATGCTTATCTCGACCCCACAGGCCTGCCTCAGGGGATGAAGAAGGCCACTTCGCTGAGGAGCTGATGAAATATGCCTACTCTGACCCTCAAATGGTATGCTAAAGCTGAATAAGGACCCTCTCGCGGTTTCACGAGGGCTATGAGGCCTAATGGGCGGATCCTGATCGGTGATGAACCGGGATAGGCCTGAGCCTTTTAAGAAAGCTACCCTCACCACCTCTTGGGGATGAGAATTACCCCGATAGGCTGAAGAATGATGAATGCGGCCGTATCTGATCCCGGGGGCACTTTTAAATGAGCAGGCTTCTATAACGGCAGAGGAAGCTGGAAATCATTAATTAAACCTTAACTGAGCTATTGGATACCACCGCTGGGGTGACGAGGCTTCAAAGTCAGAGTAGCCATCATAGGTCTTGACGGGGCTCCTTACGATTTCCTCTCCTCAATAGTAGATGAAGGAGGCCTCAGGAACTTCAGGGAACTCATGGAGCATGGCGTGTCTGGCGTCCTGCGTTCTACTATCCCGCCCGTATCGCCTGTCGCCTGGGCTTCCATATCCACGGGCCTGAATCCCGGCAAGCACGGGGTCTTTGGATTTGTGGATAGAGAGCACAGGCCCTATTCCTCTAAGAACATCATGGGCCTGGCCCTCTGGGACCTCCTGGCCAGGGCCAGGAAGAGATCCTTATGCATCAACGTGCCCTTCACTTACCCGCCTTATAGAGTCCGTGGGGCCATGATCTCTGGGCCACCCTGTCCTAAAGACGAGCCTTCTACATACCCGCCGGACCTGAAGGACGAATTAAAGGAGCTCAGTTACAGGGTAGATGTCCGCCTGCCCCATGGAGGTTATAGGGGGATTAGGGAAGATGCGTTCGTTAAAGACTGCCTATCAGTGACGGAGACCAGAGCTGAAGCTGTTTTACGCCTGGCTGAGGAGTTCAAATGGGATTTTCTGTTCGTCGTTTTCACGACCTTAGATAGGGTCCAACACGTATTCTTCGGGAGAGCTCTAAGGGAAAGTCCGTTCTACGACCAGAGAGGTCATGAGACCCTAATGAGCTATTACAAGACCGTAGATGATATTCTGGGAAAGCTCCTGTCGGAACTCGGGGATGATACCGTGTTCTTCTTCGTATCCGACCACGGCTTCGAGCCTCTCTACCGCTTCGTGGGCCTCCGTAATCTTATCTCCGATTTTCTAGCACGTAAGGAGCCCCGGAGGCTCCTCTACAATCTGGTAGCCCGCATTACTCGTGAGTTAAGGTTAACAGGCTTCATTAAGAAGGTCCTGAGCAAGATAGGCCTGCTTTCCTCAGCCTACGAGCAAGTCGAGGGGAACGTACAACCCGGTCTAGGCTGTGTATACTTCAACAGGCCCGAGCAGGAGCTAAAGGAATTAATTGGGTTCCTCACGGCGATCAAGGATAAGGAGGACGTGAAGGTCTTTGAACGGCTTTACCTGAAGGAAGAGCTATACTGGGGCCCTGAACTCCGTAAGGCTCCTGACCTGGTGTTAGTCCCGAGGACGGGCTATGAAATAAGGAGCCAGTTACCGAATAAGTTCGAGGATATAAGACCGGTCAAAGGCGTGATATGCAAAACGGGAACTCACATGAGCTTGAGGGCTTTGAGGGGCTTCTTAGCCATATACGGGCCGGGTGTGAGAGAGGGCTTCCGGGTGGACGCCTGTGTCTACGATATAGCTCCCACCGTGCTCCATGTATTAGGCCTGCCCGTGGTAGAGGACATGGACGGGGAAGTCCTCACCAAGGCCTTCGAGGAAAGCTCTGAGCTGGCCAGAAGACCCGTGAGGAAGGTAAGATTAAGGAGGGTCAAGAGAAGATCGGCTAGGAGAGCTAGAGGGGGCTGCGGCTCACGCTCATCCCTCACAGAGTCGTGGGGCCGGTCTATGATGAGGTTGGCCTGATGACCACCTTCTTTGTCCCGGGCCGCCCAACGTGCTCTAGGGCCTGTTCGGCCATGGAGAACAACATCGTGTCCTCTGGCGACTACCGCCTTCAGCATGCCCGATTAGAAGTGCTGTCCTTCTTCCCTTAAAACGGCCTTCAGGATGCCTTTAGCTTCCTCACCTCGGCAAGTATGTGCCTAAGCACTTCCGCATCTGATAGCACGCCCGGCGGCGGGTCAACCACCTTCCTGAGCGGGATCGGCACGTGGTCCATGCGGTAGGCAGTGCCCTCGACCTCTATGCCCACCCAGGCGGTAGGTATGACCACGTCGGCCATGGCCGTCGTGGGCGTGGGAGCCGGGTCGAGCACGATCAGCGGGTTCGAGACGAGGTGCTCCACGGCCTTGCGTGGGAAGTGGGCCACCGGGTCAGACGCCACTATCAGAGCTGCGTCTGAATCGCCCCTGAGGAGGATGTCTATAACGCTCGTCTCGCCCGGGTTGTAGCGTGGGTAGCCGTGGCTGAAGTCGACGGCGAACGGGTAGCCCGTGGTCCAGGTGAACACTATGTTGGCACCCGTGACGTTGAAGTGGCCACGCATGGGCAATATGTGGAACTTGGTATAGCGGTTCAGGTCCCTGACGAGGGATATGGCAGCCTCTACGTTCCTTATCTTACCCTTGCTCATGGTCAGGCCCAGGCCGAAGAACAGGACGCCACAACGGCAGCTCATCATGATGTCTGCTACCTCATATATTATGTCAGATGGGACGCCAGCTACCTCGGGCACATCCAGCTCCTCGCCCCTCACGACCATCCGGAGGGCCTGGAGGAGCTCGAAATCTTCTCCGGGCCTGACCCTGAGGAAGTAATCTGCCCTCTCGGCCGTCGGCGTCCTGCGGACATCTACGACGACGAGCTTCCTCCTCTCGAGGGCCATCTCCGGTGGTATCTCCGGCCCGTCCGGCACGGGCGGTATCTCAGGCATCTTCTCCTTGGCTAGGAAAACGGGACCACGGGCCCTTAGGGCCCTCCTGCGGGCCTGCATGGCCTTCAGTTTCAGGACAGCCCTACGCCATGAGGAAGGCTGGAAGCGGCCTTCCGAGAAAGCTGAATAACGCTCTAAGTGCCTCGGGTGGGCATCCCAGGGGTTGGAGCCCCAGTATATGACCAGGTCGGCCCTGTGCCTTATCTGGCCCAGCGTGAAGCCGGAGAGACCTACCTCCTGTATGGCCAGTATGCTGGGCCCGTGGCAGGTCGTGGCCGTGTTGTCTATCACGCCGCCTACTTCCTCGGCCAGCTCTAAGCCGACCCTTATGGCCTCACAGCTCGTGGAACTCCAGCCGTACAATATCGGGTAGTCCGCCTCCGCCAGGATACGGGCTGCCTCTTTAATGGCTTCCTCTAAGCCCACGGGCTTGAGCTCGCCGTTCTTCCTGACCATGGGCTGCGTCATCCTGTGCTCTTGGGCGTGCAGGAACTTGGCGGCACCCATGGCACATGCATTCCTGACATCGATTATGCGGCCATCCTCGACTATGACTTCTATATCGTCACATAGGGTCCCGCAGACCGGGCACGTGACAGCCCTCACGACCTCCCTGGCCAATCCTGACGCACCTCCCGGGCAGGGGAAGGCCTGCTTAAAGGACTTAGGCCTCCTGGGAAAGCTTAATAGAAACGGGCCCCACTGCCCCAGAGGCCATGGAGCTTAAAACGAGCGTCTTAGTGCTTGTCCTCACGGGCCTCTTGACCTGGGCCGCCGTACAAGCTGCTTTAGCCATGTCGGACAAGTTGGCCATGGAAGAGCTAGCCCTACCGGGGAGTTCGAAGCCCATATCCATATGTTATGGGGGAGGGTATATATGGGTCGTCGATGCTAATGGCAAGTTCCTCGTGCAAATCGACCCTTCGTCAAGGGAAGTCGTGGGCAAAGTTAAGATTCCAAGCGAGGTCATCTTGAACGGCAGCTCGGTCTTCCTGGCCGATTTCATCCCCACAGGTGCGGTCTGGGCCCACGACAGGATATGGGTAGTTGGCCTCGGCTTGAGGAACGTGGTCCTTCTGGTCCTCGAGCCCTCCGAGGGCACTTGGTTGGCCGTTGGAATGCCTTACATGCCTGGGAGCTTCACTGGAGGCTGGTGTGTGGCGTTCGGCGGGGGGAGCATTTGGACCTTGGTCGAGGCTGGCGAGGTCTTCTTAGTGGAAATAGACCCGAGGACTGCAAGCATCAAGGGCATCTATGGCGGCCTCCCGGGCGGTACCTCGATTTGCTATGGGGCCGGGTGCGTGTGGACCCTCTACACGTTCATAAGGATAGGCCCCTACGGCCCCATGGAGACCTCCCAGGTCTTCAAGTTCGATATCACCCAACGCCAATTCACGTTGTTCACGAGCAGGAGCGGTAGGTCGAGCGGTATCTTCGCTAGGAAAGGGCACCTCTACCTGGGCTTCACGCCTTCCTATGGCTTCACGTGCGTTCTTGAGTTCGATGCTGTTAGCGGTAGGTTCTTGGATAGCTACAGGACTGTGCCGGGCGTGATGTCGCCTCTCCGTGCCCTCTTCGTGGATGAGGAAGGCAACATATGGTTCTCCCAACCCGGCTACTTCGGCGTGTGCGGCAAGCGTATCTGGAGCACGGGCCTGACGATCAACTCCATATGTGATGTGCCAGGCGGAGGCGAGGTATGGCTCTGTGGTGAAGAAGGCTCGGCAGGCAAGGTGCTAGTGGTATCCAAGAGGGGGTTAGCAGGTGCTATCTGCGTGGGCTTCCCGACCTACATAGTAGGCCTGCCATCCTCTTTCCTCCTGCCCGTCTTAGCGGCCCTGGCTTCCCTGGCCGCCTACGCTCTGGCAGACTTCGTGGTGGGCCGCATGAGGTACAGGAGGTGGTTGAAGGAGCGTAAGGCCAGGACATCAGAGGACAAAACGTTTTAAAACCTCCTCAAGCCGTGAAGGGCCAGAAGGAGTTAATGGTGGTGGCGGATGGGAGCACGTAAGAAACATGCACCTAAGCGTGGCAGCCTGGCCTTCATGCCACGGAAGAGGGCCAGGCGAGAAGTACCTAGGATCAGGTACTGGCCTGAAGTAGACGGCCCTCCACGCCTGCTCGGCTTCGCGGGCTACAAGGCAGGCATGACTCACGTCATAATGATAGAGGACAGGGAACGCTCGCCTAACGCGGGCAAGGAGGTAGCCGTCCCGGCGACCATAATAGAGACGCCCCCGTTGGTTGTGATAGCTGTCAGGGCTTACGAGAAGACGCCCTACGGCCTCAGGACCTTCACGGAAGCCTGGATAAACCCAAAGGATTACGATAGGGAGATAGAGGAAGCCAAGAAGGAGATCGAGGAGCTGAGGGAGAAGAAGGCAGAGGCAAGCGGAAAGGAAGAAGAGGAGATAAGGAAGCGTATAGAAGCCCTGGAGGCCAAGATGGCAACTGCCGAGAGGCTGAAGAAGTTCTTTGAGGACCTCGAGAGGGCCACCTGCCTGCCTGAGGAGCCGGACCCCGAGGCAGCCTTCAAGAAAATGGAGGCCAACTTGGACAAGCTGGCCGAGATAAGGGTCCTGGTGGCCACCCAGCCCAGGCTGGTGAGCGGAGTCCCAAAGAAGAAGCCGGACATAATGGAGATAAAGATAGGCGGAGGGACCATAAGGGAGCAGCTTGAATACGCAAAGAGCATCCTTGGCCGCGAGGTCCAGATAACTGATGTCTTCAAGGAGGGCCAGCTGGTCGATGTCATAGCCGTCACGAAGGGCAAAGGCTGGTCTGGCGTGGTGAAGAGGTGGCACGTGAAGATACTGCCCCGCAAGACCCGTAAGGGCCGCAGGCGTGTGGGTGCCTTAGGCCCGTGGCACCCGGCCAGGGTCCTCTACACCGTCCCGAGGCCGGGCCAGCTCGGATACCACCAGAGGACGGAGTTCAACAAGCGTATCCTGAAGATAGGCTTCAACGGCGAGGAGGTAACGCCCAAAGGAGGCTTCCTGCGATACGGCATAGTTAGGAACGCCTACATCATGCTCAAGGGCAGCGTCCCAGGCCCGGCCAAGAGGCTCATAAGGCTCAGGTACCCGGCCAGGCCGAACCCGAGGATACCCCAGAAGCCGCCCAAGATAGCCTACATATCGCTTGAATCACCCCAAGGCAAATAGGAGGTGATATGGCATGGCCCTTAAGGCCAAGGTCTACGGCCCAGATGGCTCAGAGGTGGGCGAGCTCGTCCTGCCCGATGTGTTTGAAACGCCCCTTAGGCCCGACGTAATAAAGAGGGCCTTCTTGGCCGTCCAATCACTTTCCTTCCAGCCCCAGGGCAGGGACCTCATGGCCGGGAAGAGGACCTCGGCCAAGTACAAGAGCAGGCGTAGGAACCCGCCCGAGAGGTACTTCGGCATGGCCAGGCTGCCCAGGGAGCCCGGCACCATGCGTGCCAGGCTCGCACCCATGACGGTCAAGGGCCGTCGTGCCCACCCGCCCCTACCCTGGAAGGACATCGTGAAGAAGATACCGAGGAAGGAGAAGAAGCTCGCCATGAGGTCCGCCATAGCTGCCACGGCCAGCCGTGATGTGGTGGCCAAGAGGGGCCACGTGGTTGACGAGGTGCCCTCCTTCCCGCTCGTGGCCTCAGACGAGATACAGGGCATAAGCAAGACGAGCGAGGCCGTGGAGCTCTTCATGAGGTTGGGTCTCTGGCCAGACGTGCTGAGGGCCAAGGAGAGCAAGAAGATAAGGGCCGGGAAGGGCAAGATGAGGGGCCGCAGGTACAAGATGGCCGTCGGGCCCTTAGTGGTCGTGGGAGAAGACGACGGGATAATAAAGGCCGTGAGGAACCTGCCGGGCGTAGATGC
>NJEJ01000065.1 GCA_002255025.1 Candidatus Bathyarchaeota archaeon ex4484_135
TACAGTAGAGGCCCTCCACGTTGTGCTTACAGGCCTTGTTGTTGCACGCATACCTGTATTCCTTCGTCTTCCTTATCACGTTGCTCCCGCACTTAGGACACCTACCCGGCCTCTTATTGGCCCACATCTTCTTCCCGCAAATGATGCACACGTAGCCCCTCAGCTTAGGCCATGTCTCCGCCACTCCGCCCCCTCCCGGGACATCCAGCTTTAAGCCCAAGGGCCTACTAAAGCTGACGGTGAGTTCCTTGTGGCCAGGCGTGGAGGTGAAGTTCAAGATATGGTTCGAGCTCTCCGGGCAGCCTCTCTTAGGCGAGGGAGGTTACGAGCTGTTGAAGGCCGTTGAAGAAGAAGGCTCTATAATGGGTGCCTGTAGGAAGCTAGGTCTATCTTACAGGAAGGCCCTCAACTACATCAGGAGGCTCGAGGGCCTGTTAGGCAAGAAGGCCCTCCTGACCAAGAGAGGAGGGCCGGGCGGCGGCAAAGCCGTCCTCACGGACGACGCCAGGGCCCTTGTCAGGGCATATGAGGTCGTGAAGGAAGCGGTTGAGAGGACTATTAGGAAGGTAGGTCTCACGGCTCTGGCCGATTTAGGGCATTAACGCTCCGATAAACTCCCTGAAAGAGCCATAAGAAGAAAGCCTGTCCAAATCCAACTCGGGCACAAAATCCGGCAACATATACTTATGGTAGTCGGTTTTAGCACCTCTTTGCTTCCTCAAGTAATCCTTAAGGGCCCTCACCGGGTTCTCTCCAAACCTCACACCGAGGCCAACGCACACCCACTCCTCTATGCAATAATCGAGGATTATAATCCTGACCTTAGGTCTGCAGAAATCTGGAATGTGAATTTCAAGCTCCTTTCTCACGCCTCTCACGTCACGGCCCTCGGCGTCGGCCACTACGATTATACGGTCATAATCATCGTAAGCAGCTTTCACCATCCTCTCTAACTTAGGCCTGCATCTCCCAGGCAGCTTCCAATCTTTAACTATATTCACGCCGGGCGGCAGGAGGCCCTCGGCCTTCAACCTATTAACGAGGGCCTTGAGAAAGGAAGCCCCGTAGGTATCCTCAGGTATCAGGAAGGCCTCAAGCGATCCTGCCATAAAGCCAGCCCTCGCTGAGCGTTATGCCACGCTCAGCTAACTTCCGCTTAAGAGCCTCCGGGTCTTCCACCCGCTTCATGACGGTCGCACCTTCCTCGTCCCTATCCACGAGCACTATGTCCTCCGGGTCCACTATGTCCACAACAGCCGGTGAGTGCGTAACAGCTATGACCGTACATCCGGCATTTTTGAGCTCGTCTATTAAGCGTTGTATGGCCTTAGGATGAAGGGCGTTTTCAAGTTCGTCTATGACCAAGATAGACGGTCTAGTTTCTATGGCGGTTAGGACGACGAGGGCCTTGTAAAAGCCATCTGAAATCATCGGGGGGTCTAAAGGCATGTCACCCTCATAAACACGCATGAATATGCGGCCATCTTCTGTAAGCATGAAGGAAACATACACATCTGGACCGAAGATATCTTTTATCGCTTTTTCTATCCTAGGCGGCATTTTTGCTCTATTCTCCATGAATAAATTGTAGAGGACGTTATGCAGGTTCGAGGCGTCACTAGTCAGCGTTTTCTCTTTCGCGGGCCTAGATACTACTTCTTTTATCTTGCGGGGCTCCACGGCTTTGAGGACTAAGATATTGTTCAATAAGTCAAGTAGCTTATTTCTGATGAACATGATGAATGATGTTCTCTGTTTTCCAAAATCCACGTTAGGGGATAGTAGCAGAATGCCCCTTAACCAAGGGCGTTTAGCTGGCGAGTACAGGATGCTCACGTTTTCTAAACTGATCTCGGTGAGGCTATAGATTACGTCCTTCAGGAGTGTGCCTTTCCCTCTGATGTCGACTGAGTAATTAGCGAGTTCGGATTTAGCTCTAATCGAAGAGATTAGATGCTTAACTCTTTCGTTTTCCTCCGCCTCCTTTAATCCTCTATTTAGGAATTCAGGATCGTGTTTTATCTTAAGCACGGAACCTACCTTCTCAAGTCTTACCGTAGAGTTGACTTCGACTACCTCCTTGAGCAGGGCAAACTTGCCCCCTATGCCTGTAAACGTGACTTCGAACTTCACGTCACGGCCTGCCATGGCAAGAGATAGGCCTATCGTTATTGGGAGACTTTCATCCCTACGCCAGACGACTCTGTCGTAACCCCACCACCTGAGGAATGGGTTTACTTCGCCCGGCCTCGGGAAATAAACGGCCTTCAGGAGTTCGAGGGCTTCAAGGAAGTTAGTTTTCCCCGACCGGTTAGGGCCTATGAGGAGGTTGAACTCGCCCAGCCTGACCTTTACGTCCTTCAGGCTCTTGAAGTTCTTAATCCATATTTCCTTCAGCTCCACACCCTCGGCCAACGGCAAGGTCGTGCCTCCGGCATATAGCACATCTCGTCCCTTAAAGCCCTAATTGGTCGGCTATGGCCTTCATGGCCTCTAGGCCTAGCTCGAAGAACTCCTCCAGGGTCAGGCCCAATTGCTCGCAGAGCCTTATCCGGTCCCTGTCGACTCCTCTGGCGAAGTCCTTGGCCTTGAACTTCTTCTTCAACGTCTTCACCCTTACTTCCTCCAGCTTCTTATTTGGCATGACGAGGGCCGAGGCTACTATGAGGCCTGATAGGGCGTCTGAGGCCCTCAGAGCTAGGTCTAGCTTGGTCTCGGGCTCCACGCCCGTGAGGTCATTATGGGACCTTATGGCGTGTAGTGCTTCCTCGGGCAGCAGGCCCTCAAGCATCTCAGCTGACCTCAGGCCGTGCTTGGAGAAGTCGTCCTTCGTCTCTTCGTAATCTAGGTCGTGCAGCAGGCCGGTGAGGCCCCAGAGGTCCTCGTCCTCGCCGAGCCTGCGGGCCAGGGCCCTCATTATGGCTTCCACAGCCAACATGTGCTTCACGAGCTTCTCATCCGAGACGTGCGACCTCACCATATCAAGGGCTTGCTGGCGTGTTATCAAGGCCCCCACCGTCCTGACTCTCCATGAGGCAGGCGTATAAGGGCTAGGCCTTGTCCACAGGGCCGTCAGAGCACGGCCTTGAGAAGTTCCCTGGCGTTCTCCCTTGCAACGGCTTCCTTCTCTTGTTCCGTCAGGGGCTTGGATGTCATCAGGCGACCTAAGGCCTCGCTGACCGTCGTCTTGAAGACCGTTGGCCAATCGGAGCCGAAGAGCACCCGGTCGAAGCCCACCCGGTCCCTTATCTTCCTCGCGAACTTCTCCTCCACGGCCAGGTATGTGACGGCTGCTATATCGAGCCACACGTTGTCGTTGGAACTGACAAGGTCAAGGGCCTCGTCCAGCCATATCCCTGGGCGGCGTATGCTGT
Source organism: Candidatus Bathyarchaeota archaeon ex4484_135 (assembly GCA_002255025.1). Taxonomy (GTDB): domain Archaea; phylum Thermoproteota; class Bathyarchaeia; order EX4484-135; family EX4484-135; genus EX4484-135. The sequence goes on from NJEJ01000065.1 coordinate 3,375, forward strand.
AGCTTCCGGCGTGGGCCAGCACGACCGGTACCTCTGGGTAAGCTTCTATGAAGGGCCGGTAATGCTCCGGTCTCGCACAATCGGATAGGGCCGGTAATTCCCAAGGCCCTGGGTCGCAGCCCGTGTGTAGCACGAGCAAAAGGCCGTGCTTAGAGCAGAAATCAAATATGGCCTTCAGCTCCTCCCGGCGTTCCCAGGGCTCGAAGAGCTGTAAGGTCGGCAGCAGCTTGACGCCCACGAGCCCGAGTGCCCTTATCTCCTCCAGCCCCCTCATGACGTACTCCATGCCTTTGGCCGGGTTAACGGACCCTATCCCCACGAAGATATCGGGGTGTTCTTCGACCAACTTGGCTACCCTCTCGTTCGGTGTCCTGGCGAGCTGGAGGAGGACCTTAGCGTGTTCTAGCTCGTAAAGGCCCCATGACCCAGCTTCGAATAGGGTAGAAGCCACGTGTTGGCTTATTCTTGGCTCGTCCAACATCTTGTAATCTACGTCAACTGCCAGCAGGACGCACTTCTCCACGCCCGATGCCTCTACCTCATCTACTATCAGCTGGTCCGGTAATAACGGCAGGGGATGGACGTGGAAATCTATGGCCCAGGACAAGGCCTTCTTACCCAAAGGCTTATACGGTCATGATGTAATAAAGCCTTCGGGGAAGCAATATGGCTGAACCAGCCCCCGAGGCCTATCGCTATCCATTATTGATAAAACACATATTGGAGTACGGCGTATCTAGGGCACCGAAGAAAGAGATAGTCTACAGGGACCTGGTCCGCTACACTTGGCATGACTTTTACCACGACAGGATAAAGCGGCTGGCCAGGGCCCTGGAGGACCTCGGCATCAAGCCCGGCATGAAGGTGGGTGTACTGGACTTCGACACGCATCGTTACCTCGAGCTCTTCTATGCTATACCCATGATGGGGGCCGTCCTGCACACCATAAACCTACGCCTTCCGCCGGAGTGGATACTCTACACCATAAGGCACGCTGAAGACGATGTCCTCGTGGTGAGGGACGAATTCGTCCCCTTAGTCGAGAAGGTGAAGGACAAGCTCCCGCCGTCCGTCAAGTTCTTCATAATAGGGAGCGATAAGGGCGAGATGCCTCCCACGAGGCTCGAGCCAGCCTACGAGTACGAGTCCCTGCTTAAGGAGGCCAAACCCGATTATGAGTTCCCCGATTTAGACGAGAACGCATGGGCGACCCTGTTCTACACGACGGGCACCACGGGCCTGCCTAAGGGTGTTTGGTTCACGCATAGGCAGATAGTGCTTCACACGCTCTCCGTGGCCATTCAGCTTGCCTCCTTCCCGGCCGATGTCCAAGTTACCTCCACGGACGTGCTGATGCCCATGGTGCCCTTCTTCCACGTGCACTCCTGGGGCATGCCGTTCTTAGCGGGCATGCTGGGCCAAAAAGTGGTCTTACTCGGCCGCTACAGGCCAGAGGTCATCTTCGAACTCATGCGTAAGGAGGGCGTAACGTTCTCACACATGGTGCCCACCCTCCTGCACATGATGGTCTACCACCCGAAGGCCGAAGAATACCGGGATGCCCTCTCTATGTGGAAGGTGATCATAGGCGGTGCCGCCCTCCCGAGAGGCCTGGCGCAGAGGGCAAGGGAGCTGGGTATCAGAGTCATGGCAGGCTACGGCCTCTCGGAGACCTGCCCCGTCCTCACCATAGCCGTGCTCAAGGACCACATGTTGGACTGGCCCGACGAGAGGAGGCTTGACGTGGACATCAAGACGGGCTTCCCGTTACCGCTCGTGAAGTTGAGGATCGTGGACGAGCAGATGAAGGATGTTCCGAGGGACGAGAAGAGCATAGGCGAGATAGTGGTGAGGTCGCCCTGGCTGACCCAGAGCTACTACAAGGACCCAGAGCGTTCCAAGGAGCTCTGGCGTGGGGGATGGCTCCACACGGGCGACATGGCCGTCTGGGATGAGGAAGGCTACATCATGATAACGGGCCGTTATAAGTTCATGATAAAGAGCGGTGGGGAGTGGATACCACCCCTCATGCTCGAGGACATACTATCCACCCACGAGGCCGTCTCGGAGGTAGCCGTCATCCCCGTCCCAAGCTCCAAGTGGGGCGAGAGGCCGGTGGCCCTCGTCGTACTCAAGCCAGAGTATAAGGGCAAGGTGAGCGAGGAAGACCTACGCAAGCACATGGAGAAGGCCGTGGAGGCCGGTAAGATAGTGCGGTGGTGGATACCGGACAAGTTCGTGTTCGTGGAAGCCCTGCCCAAGACGAGCGTCGGCAAGATAGATTACCTGAAGCTGATAGAACAGTACAAGACCATGCAGCT
>NJEJ01000066.1 GCA_002255025.1 Candidatus Bathyarchaeota archaeon ex4484_135
CCTCCCCGAGGCCAGGCTCGGCACCTGTGAGAAATGCGGTTCTCCCTCCTCAGGCCGGTTGTGTAAGGTATGCGAGTTCTTAGAGGAAGCCGGCCTTTAAATGAACTCGGAAAGGGAGGCCTGCTTGGACCCGCGGCCGAAGAGGGCTTCTATCTCCTCCCTTATGAGCTCAAGCCTCTGGGCTAGGTAGCCGGGCAGCTCGTAACGCCTGACTAGTTCCTCGGCTAAGGCCAGGTACTTCTCCACCGAGCCCTTGTGGACCGTGAGGACGAGCTTCCCGCCACAGGCATCACAACGGCCCGAGAGCGGGACACGCCTGAACCTCTTGTTGCACTTGCTGCACCTAAGGGCCTGGGTAGCGAAGGCCCTCAAGTTGCCCACTATATCCCTTATGAAGTGCGTCGTCAGCACCCGGGCTGCTACCTCTCGGGCATCCACGGCCTCTATGAGGTCCGCCAACCCCATCTGGCCTGAGAGCTTCTCCTTCATGGTCTTCAGCTTCTTGTAGGCCGTCTCTAGGACGCCAGAGCGGACGTTGCTCGTTGGGATCGTGAAGCCGAGGCCTTCGCACCGGCCTCTCTCGGCCAGCAGGTCCTTAAGGACTGTTATAGAGCCCTCTAGGTCCCTGGCAGGAGCTTTCTCCCAAGTCTTCTCGTAGAACTCTAGCGGATAACACCAGGCGACATCAACCTCCTGGGCCTGCCTCTGGACCTCCCGGGCGTTCACGAGGGGCATTATGAATATAGGTGCGTCCATCATCCCCCCGGGCCTGACTGGCAGATATGCCTTGGAGAAGTTCAAGAACGTGTCCAAGGCTAAGGAAATGCTATCTTCGTCTCCATCGCAATCACGTCTCTTGGCCGAATGCCAGACCGGATGGGCATAGCAGACCCTGGCATCCGTGAAACCTATTATGCGGCCTACTATGCCGACGGAGGTGTGAGGAGCTAGCCCTATTATTAGATGGCCTATGAGGTCCTCTGGCTTCTCGGCCCTGTAGTAGGGCTCGAGGCCGTAGAAGCGGACCAACAGGTCATCCAAGAACTTGGCCACCCTGACCAAGAAGTCGCCAGCCTCGCGGGGCAACACGACATCTTGGGGCTTGAGCTCGCAGACCTGCTCGGGGTCCTCGAGCGGTTGGCCGTTGATGTCCTCCGTGTAGCCCAGCTCCCTCAGGACCTCGACAGGTGTCCCTACCTCGGATGGCTTGAAGTGGGTCAGAGGGGCGTTCGTAGCATCGAACCTTATGGTCCCGTCCCTGAAGACCGTAAGGCCGTGCAGGGCCCTTAAGATGCCCTTTTCTAAGGGCTCTGCTATCTTCTCCTCATTTATGAGGCCCTTGACACCCTTAACGACATCTGGAGGCGATGTCAGGCCGAGGGATTCGCAGGCTTTCTTCAGCATTTCTTTTAATTCCACGGGCTTCTTCTTGAACGGGACGGCTTTTGCCTTACAGTTCGGGCAGGTAAGACCCTCCTTGAGTTCTCTACCGCACCTGGGGCAGGACCAGATGGGCTCTGTCTTGACCTTACATCTCGGGCAAACCGGTCTGTATGTCTCGAGACCGCATTTAGGACATTTCCTGTTCGCCAGCTCGATTTCTATGACTTCCCTAGCAGATGCCTCTACTAAGTCCCTCTTTGGGCCTCCCGAGAGGCCTACCGGGAAGAGGACGTGGACGGGTGGCTTCATCTCGCGTCCTCTGGCCTTTTCCGGCCTGCCCATGCGTGCACCGAGGAAGATGGGTGCTTTGTTCCGGACCTCCAGGCCAGATAAAGCCTTAACAGCTTCGAGGCCACTCAACAGGGCCCTCAGGGCCCCGAGGTCTATTTTCCTCTTGTTCAAGAGGCCGAGGCAAGCCATGAGAATTAAGGCGTCATCGCCTTCCACTACTATGTGGTCACCTTCAAGCCTATGGGGGACGCACAGCTTCTCCAAGAGGGCCTTCACGCCTGGCTCGGCAGGCCCCCTGAGGAGGCCGAGAGCAAAAGCCCTTGAGGCCCACTCCCTCAAGGCCAGCACATCATCAGGCCCGATTAAATGCCAGAAGTAGGTCCACCTTGGGTGTAAAGGCACGCTTAAGGCCTTGGAGAGCTTCAGGGCCTCGTCTGCATTTGGCCTGGCCCTCAGGGGCTTCTTAATGAAAGAAGCCAGCCGATCGGGCCTTAAATCAGCGGCCTCGGAGGCATGCTCCAGGTCTCCTCCGAAACGTTCTTCTATGGCCTGCTCGACCTCCTGGGCCCACCACTCTTCTACATAACCCGAGGGGAGAAGTTCCTTATTGTTGTACAAGAAATCGCCGTAGCTGACTAAGAGGTCCCCGAGGAAAAGCACCTTCTCCACACGGCCCAAGAGAGTCCGGGCCTGGGCCTCGTCTTCCACTCTCACGACGGAGCCATCTGAGAGTCTTACCACGGGTGGTTCTATGCCGTCAACGGGCATGGCTACGCCGCCCTTGCCCGGGACCTCAAGCTTCAGCTGCGTCCCGACGGCCAAGAAGCCCTTCAGCAAGACCATGGTGGCCGGATGGATGCCCACGGCCGCGAGGCCCGTGTTCCTCGACCGGCCGTACCTGAGCCTGAAGCCGCCTGGCCTATCGGGTAGGGAGAAGACGGGCCTGCCAGCTATCACCTCGTCAAATATACCCTCACCACCGCTGGCCGCTTCAGATGCCAGCTCCTCCAGCCAGTCCCAGCCCTCTAGACCCAGCTTCTCCACGACCTTCAGGACCTTCTTCGCACGCCCGATTATGCCGTCGTTGAGGACGAGGAGAGCACCTCCCCTGAGCCTGTTCGTCTCGACCCGAGGGAGGTCTCTGAAGAAGGAGACCTCCACTGGGTCCGTGGGGACGCCGTTGATCTCCACGGGCAAGTTCATAACGGCCTTTATTATCATGGCATCCGATACGTTGTACTGGAACCTGGCTACCTCACGCTCGTAGAGCCTTATCTCCTCCACGAAACGCTTGGCTTCTGCCTCCGTGGCCGCGTACCGGCTGAGGCCGAGGAGCTTCCTGACCACATCGCCTATGACGACCGTGAGGGCCTGGTCTGTCCCGCCAGCGGACCTTATGGGCCCAGCGTAGTATATGGCCATGTAGGACGAGCCATCTGGGTTCTCCTTTATCTTGACGCCTGATATGCCCTGGACGGGTGCTGCCGTTACGCCCTCCGTTAGGATGGCTAATGCAGTCCTTATGGCCTGCTCCGCCATGCCCCTTGACCCGCCCAGGTCGCCGAAACGGCCGAGGGCTATTTCCTCTGCTATCCTGAAGGCCAGCTCGTCCTTCTCCATGCGGTCCGATAGCTCCCTGATGCGTTTTGCTACGCCGGGCGGACCCACCATACCTTCGACCAAATCGGCCACGTCATAGGCAAGGCCTGGCTCGGGCGATAGCTCTGGATCAAGCCCTTTTGACCTGGCCTCCCGTGCTATGGCCAGGAGCTTGTTGAACTCCTCCATTATGGCACGTTCGTACTGGCCCTCGGGCTGGGGCATGCTGGCCTGCCTTGGCCGATGAGCAGCTTATACCGGTTGACCACGCCTACTTTCGGAGGGCTTCCTCCTGGACGAAAGTTTTAAAAGACCTTGTCTAAGGTTCAGCCAACGCTTTCGCTCCGTCAGGAGGAGCTTTATCTTCGCTCCTCCTGGCCTTGTGTTAAGGCTTATAAAGCCTGGTCTACGTCCTCGCCCAAACCGCGAGCTGGAGGAGAGCGTGATGAACGCACGCTTCGCGTGGACGACCTTGGTGCTCGCTGTTATATCGCTCATCCTCTTCTCAATGCCACACGTAGCCGCCAGCCAGCCTACTTTGGGACACGCTCCTCAGAGCACGCCCCAGGAAGCCGGGAGGCCTCCATCGGTTGGCGATACATGGGTCCTGTCCGGCCAGTTCAGCGAGACAAGAGAAGGGTTTGCCAGCTCTGGGAAGGAGCTCCCGCTACTGGGCAATTCCGAGATCATGCTGATCGTTACCGGGCCTAAGGCATGGACTTGGGAACTCGGTTCTTCAGGGACCGTCAGGTTGAACTTCACGCTCTTAGATGCTGGCAACTACACGGGCATCGTCTTGGAGAGCTTCAAGTGCTACTTGTGGATCGAATGGCCTGAGGAAGAGGTAATAGCCACGTCCGGCGTCCTCGAGATCGGCTCTGACCTGGTCGAATCATCGTTCGTTCAGGACGTGCGGGTGTCCTTCACCACGGACTTCGACTGGAGGACCATGGAGGAGTGGGCTAGCCCTCCGTGGGCCTGGCTCGTCATAGAAGCCAACTTCACGCTCTACTCGGGTGCTGAAGGCGAGTCCTACCAGATGGAGCCTTACTATCCCATGATAGTAGAATGCCTGCCCCCGGGCTACCTAAACCGCACGGTGGAGATGGCCTTCTCCATAGTGAACCTGGGGGCCAGCCAGGCGAACGTGAGCACCACGGTGACCTACAATATATCGGGCAGGCTCTTGACCTACCGGTCTTGGAGGATATACAATATCACGGCCTTCTACCCGGCCCTTGGCTTCATGTCGCTTGAAGATCTCATCCAGTGGCCTTACGAGTTGCTCTACTGGAACGAGCCGCTCATGCCCCCGCCCCTGCTGAACGTGAGCTGGGCCGAAGAAGGCTCCCAGTGGACCGATTACGTATCAGGTCTGGCTGCCCAGTATGACGTGAACGCCAACGGCACGTTCGGCTTCAGGGAGGCCGTCCTGGCTGATAGGAGGGTCCTGTTGGCTACCTACGGCTTCGATTACCTCGTGAACAAGACCGAGGTATACGAGGAACCTAACTGGTGGTATCTCTACTTCATCAGGGGTCCCTACCACGTGACCTGGAGCTACGAGAACGAGACAGGGGCCCTCATGTCTATCGTATGGGCCGAGGACCTGACGAGCGGCATGAGGGAATTCCACGAAGAAGATTGGTACATAGAGGAGGAGAGCAAGACCTTATCGGTCCTAATGACCGTTAAAAATGCCTCCTTCGAGTTCGGGGAGGAGCTGCTGCCCGTGGTCGTCCTCAAGTCGGCCGAAGCCAGCCCCTCGAAGGTCGCGGTAGGAGGCCACGTAGAACTCTCCGTGGAGGTCGCCAACGAGGGTGATGCGAAGGCCAGGGGGGTACTGGTCAGGTGGGAGTCAGCCAGCTTCTCGGGCGAGCACGAGGAGACGGTCGATATAGACCCAGGGGCCTCCGTCACTGTTACCTTCACCTTGAGAGCTGAGGAAGTAGGGAACGCCACCATAGAGGTCTTCGTCTACTTCGAGGATGAACTCGTGGGCCAGAAGACGTTAGCGGTCACCATCTTCATGCCCGTGGTGCTAAGGTCGGCCAAGCTCAGCTCTGATGAGGTCCTGAAGGGCCGCACGGTAGACCTGTTGGTCGAGGTAGCAAACGAGGGAGGCGAGGAGGCAAGAGGCGTTAAGGTCCGTTGGGAGTCAGCCAGCTTCTCGGGCGAGCAAGAACAGGAAGTCAACATAGCACCAGGCTCTACCGCCACGGTCACCTTCACTCTGAAGGCAGAAGAACTCGGGAACGCCACTATAACCGTCAGGGTGCTCTACGCTGGCGAAATTGTGGGCCAAGACGAGCTGACCATAACCGTATCTGAGGCCGTCCAGCCCACGCCAGCTACCACGACCGCCATAACGACGGGTGCCGTGGCGGGAGCTATCTCGGCCGGCGTATC
>NJEJ01000009.1 GCA_002255025.1 Candidatus Bathyarchaeota archaeon ex4484_135
CCCTCGGGCTGGAGGGCTGGCTCGCCCCCCGTGGCCTGGACGTAATCGGACAGGAGGCTGGCGCCCGATATGGCCTCGAGGACCTCGGGCAGCCCGACCTCCCGACAGGCCGTCCCGAGCACCACGGACTTGTTCTGGCACCAGGGGCACCTGAAGTCGCACCCGCAGAACCATATGGTGAAGGACACCTCGCCCAGCACGTCAACTAAGGACGTTTCCGCCCAGCCTGCCACGAAGAGCTCAACGGTCTTTTCCATCTGCTCCTCCCCGGCCGTCAGAAGCCCAGGCCGAGGGCCGAGCCGTAGTGGACCCTCTGCCTGAACTCGGCTTTCTTGCCCTCGTTCCAGTTGCTGAGGGGCCTGTAGTAGCCTACTATGCGGCTCCACAGCTCTACCCTGTGGCCGCACCTCGGGCACTTCTCGAAGAGCCCTACGGCATGCCAGCCGCAGTTCCGGCAGACGGCTATGGTGGGCGTTATGCTGAAGTAGACCACCTTCGTCCTCTCGGCCACACGCCTGACGAGCTTCTTCAGGGCCTCTGGGTCAGGGCTCTCGTCCAAGAATATGTGCATCATGACGCCTCCCGTGAACTCGGGCTGGACCTCGGCTTCCCAGCGTATCCTGTCCGGCAGGCTGGCTGGTGCGTAGTAGGGCACTATGCTGTTCGAGTAGTAGGGCGTCCCGTCGTGCCTGGGCATGAATACCTCGCCTTTGGCTAGCTCCTCCTTGAGCAGCTTCATGTCCTCCAGGGCGAACCTGTAAGCCGTGGATTCAGCGGGGACTTCCTCCACGTTGTAGAGGCAGCTGTCCTCGGCCTCGTATTCCTCGGCCACCTTCTTGACCAGCCGGACCACCTTCTTCTCCAGCCCTATGGCTTCTCTCACGGCCCTCCTGTCCAGGTCGAGCCAGAGCCTCGGCTCACGGGCGAAGTTGGAGGCCATCTCGGGGAGTCCGACGAGCCCTATGGTGCTGAAGTGGCCCGCCAGATGGCCTAAGTAAATGCGTGTCATGGGCATCAGGCCCTTCTCCAACATGCGTTCGTATCGGGCCCTCCAGGCCCTCAGGACCTCACGGGCCACCTCAAGCCTCTCCATGAGGAGCTCCTCGAGCTTATCCCACTCGCCCTTACTGAGGGCCGCTAGCCTGGGCAGGTTTATGGTCACGACACCTATGCTGCCTGTTGCGTCCGGCATGGCCCACATGCCCCTCGGGGCCCTGCCCTTGTGGAGGGCTTCCCTGAACTCCTCGGCTGCCTCCTTGGCCCTTGCCTCGGCCTCGTGGAGGGCTACCTTTGAGAAATCGATCGTGAGGCGGCAGCAGTTATGCGTTATGATGCCCAGGCTGTGGATGAAGTAGTGGTTCCTTTCCAACTCGACATCGTAGAAGTATTCTTCTTCGCCGTTCTTTATGATGAATAGCTCTTCAACAGGCGCTACGGCTACGTCGTTCTCGAGCAGGGCCTTGGCCAGCCCCTTGTAAACGCCGTGCTTCAGCAGCGTGGTGCGAGAATACATGCCCCCATGGTAGCACATGCCCTTCTTCCTCTTCACAACGAACCACGGAACCCTATCGAACACTGTGTCCCTCGGGAACCTGTTGGCTCCCGAGCGAGCATGGCAGAACCTGAGGACCTGGCTCTTCTCCCCCTCACGTATGGTGGTCGGGATACCGACCATGAGAGTCAGGAGGGCGAGCTCCTGGGCTAGCCTCCCGTTGTTCAGGTGGATCTCTAAATCCCTGTCGTATCCCTCACCATCATAGAACCCTCTTATGAAGGCCCTCACCACGCTCGGCGGCGAATTCCATATGCAGGGGGGCACACGGGCTTCCCTGCCGAAGCTCACCCCTCCTTCTGCCAAGGCCCTGGCTAGCTTGGCATCATAGATGTATAGATAGACGGTGGACGGGTATCTGCGGTCCCTCCTTATCCTGACCTCCCTGCCCAGCCTCTCCTTAGCGAATTTCACGACGAAGTCTATCAGGGGTTTCTCGTCCTCGCTGAACGAGAACTGGAGGCCGCTGTAGTAGTAATCGCCTACCTTGCTATCCTTATATCTCTTGTCCCGTCTCCTCAGGTAATTGCCGTCTGCCACGAAGAGCCCTAAGAAGTAAGCGAATTCCTCGTCCACCGTCATGCCCGCGAGCTCGGCATAGTGCTCGCTCAGGCATCTGGAGGCATCACGCAGCAGGAGCACGTAATCACCCCTTCTGACCTCTGAGGCCCTCTTGATCTCGATGCCCTCTCTGGTCAATACGGCCACGGGGTGCTCGGGAGTGGCCCTGAAGGATCTCCCGGTCCTGATCTTGATGACGACCTTCTTGCCTGACCTGGTCCTTAAGAGCCTCTTGACCTGAACCCATTCTACCTCAAGCGTCTCTGGGTTAAGGGAGAGCATCTCTACGGGCTCCTTGATGCTATACCATTCTGCTTCTCCCTTCCTCTCCAACAAGCCCTTGCTGAACTCCTCGAAGAACTCCCTTATGGTCCTGACATGGATCTCGCCCCCACGCCTGAATACCACGAGCTCGTCGGCATGGAGGCACATGGCGTATAAGGAGCCCACGTCCGTGCTGTAGCCGTTCAGCAGGTAGGCTGTCCCACGCCTTGCTAGGGCCTCGAATATCAGGTCCGTGAGATCGCCCCACGTCCGGCCGTTCCAGTCGAAATCGGGCGACAGCATGAGGGTCGTTATTGGGAACGTGAAGGGCTGGCCCCTGGCATCGCCCTCGAGGCTTAAGTCGAAGAAGGCCCTGGCGACGGCTATGGCACCGTCTAAGTAATCGCCGAGCTGGCCTACCTCACGGCCCCCTATTATGGCCTCTGAGGCCAGCAGGTCCTTGTCGGCCTCAAGCATTATGGTGGCGTTCGTGAAGGCAGATTGGTAGCCCAGCCTGGTCGGGTAGTTCAGCTCGAAGAACATCTTCTGTATCTCCTGTTTCACGGCCGGGTAGCTCAGGCGGTCGTGTTCCACGAAGGGGCCAGCGTATAGGTCTATGGCGGATATGGCTTGGGCACCACTCCACTCCTGTGCCGTCAGGTGGAAGAAGTTTATGACGTGAGATATGGCCGTGCTGAGGTGCTTAGCGGGCCTGGAGACTATGCTGGGCGTTATGAGGCCCAGCCTGAGTATCTTGGCGTAAGACCAGCCCACGCAGTAAGGGACCCAGAGGGAATGCGGGAGCTTGTGGATGTGTATGTCCCGGTTGAAGTGCATCTCCACGGCCCGAGCGGGCAGGTAGTCGTAGAGGACGGATGGCTTCTTCAGTAGCTTGGACATGGTGTAGCCGAGGAAATCGCTATATGATATCACTGTGTTGGCGTTCTCGTGTATTTCCCAATCGGCCTTGGACAAATAGGACTCTTCTATCTCCTTTACTTCACTCTCGCTCATTTTCCTTCCATCCCCACATGAAGGTCCTGAGGTCCGTTAAAACCTTAGTGCTGGCATCAGAGCAAGAAGGCGAGTGCCAGGAGCAGCACTTGGACGGGCAAAAGGATGCTCAAGACGGCCTTCTTGGCAGCTCCTAACGCCCTCACGGGCAGCTCGCACAACCTGCCGAGCTGTTCTTCCCCGAAGACCCTCACGGATGTCCTGACCCTGGCCCATCTCACGACGGCTGGCCTAAGGCCATCGAGGGCCTCCCTGGCGGCCTCAAGGACATGCCTCGAGAAGAGGTCCCAATCCATAGCCTCGCCGAGGTCCCAATCCATAGCCTCGCCCACGGGGTGGTATCCCCTCTCCACCAACAGCCTTGCGTTCACGACGTGCGTGTCCGTCGTCATGACCTCTGCGTCCTCGAAGCCCAGCTCGGCCAGCCTGGCCAGGAGGTGCTCCCTCAGGCCCTTTATCATGTTGTTCCCGTCCACGACCACGTAGGCATAACGCTTGCCAGCGACCTCGAGGGCCAGAACGGATATGCCCCCAGGCCCCATGCCTTCCTCCACCGTGAACTCGGGCGGCCTCACCCTGGCCATCCCAGCCTTGAACGGGCCCCCGGGCGATGAAACAGCCTTCTTAATGGCCTCGGAGGCCACCTCCGAGAACTCCTCGACGAGTCCCTCTTGGCCCGTCAGCCCGTTTATGCAGTTGTGGGCATCTACGACGACCACGTCGTACAGGCCCATCTCAGCGGCCTCATCACGCAGGATGGTTTCTATCTCCCTCGGGAAGTCCTCGGAGGGCTCAGGAGCCGTGGTCAGGACAGTCAAGGCTATTGGCCCGAATAGCTGGCAACAGGCCTTGGCTCTCCGGCCAGATGACCTGGACATGGGGCTAGCCGTGTCGAAAGGCCCTTTCAGGCCCGCCAGGTCCTCAATTAGGGCCCTTATGAGTTTCTCACACTCCCTCTTGGACGTCAGGTTTAGATCGTGGCCTGACAGGCCATGTGGAACGGCAACCGGGCAGCCTAGCCGTTCTTCCAAGACCTCCTGTATCAGGCCCGGCAGGGGGCTGCTGCCGGCGTCCCTGAAGGGGCCTGGATGGACCCCCGGGACCACCAAGGCCCCTATCGGACGGCCGTCCAGGCCTTCAAACAACATGATGCTGGCCGATGTGTCAGCCGAGACGCCTACCTCGTCTAAGAAGGTCTCAAGGGGCTCGTTATAGTCTGTTATCCAACAGGCGAAGAAGGCCCTAGCAGCCCTCATGGCCCCGGTGCTGAATAGATCAGAGGAGGCCTTGTTTATGGACAGCACGAGGGCGAGAGAGGCTAGAGAGCCGAGGGCCAAGCAGAGGGACGAGAAGACTAGGTCGGCTCGGCTGAGCATGGGGCTGGTCAGCAGGATCGAGGAATAAGCAGACGCTAGCCAGGCCAGCGGGCCGATTAAGATGCAGGCGGACGAGCGTGTGATGCCCGCCAGGGATGCCGCGGCGATGGTCAGTGTACGGGCCGAGATGGAGAGGGATACCCCAACGGAGGCCATTCTCAAGGCGAGGGGCCCCCCCGAGCTCGTGGCGTAGGCCAGGAGGCCCCCGAGTGCGGACATGGGGGCCAGGGCCATGAGGGAGAACAGCTCGAAGCCCAGGCATCTCCTGGAGTCCATTATCGGGTCGCCCTTGAGCAACAGGGCATCAAGAACCCAGGAGACAAGCTCGGCCAAGGTGAAGAACGAAGCCGAGATCAGGATTGACGTCGGAGAGCCAGACCTGGCGAGGGGAAGGCCGAACAATAGGCCCGAGGAAGCCGATATGAGGAGGACATATGCCATCATCCTCTTGGCTGTGGGGAGCGTGAACAACAGGCCGTGGTACTTCTCGACTAGGACATCTATGGTCTTGCTCGCCCCTCCCGCCGTCATGGTCAGTGCAGGCTTATCCCGAGGCAGAGGGGTTGAAAAGGTTAGTGGTGCTGGGGCATGGGCAAGAAGGTCCCTACGTGCCCTGTGTGTGGCAGGGAAGGTCTTGAACTCAAGGAAGTGCCCTATGAGGTGCCGGGCTTCGGGACCACGCTCTTCATAGTGATGAGCTGCCCGAACTGCGGCTTCAAGCACAGGGACATATTGTGTCTCGAGTTCCACGAGCCCACGCGTCATGAGTTCAAGGTCGAGGGACCTGAGGACCTCAAGGTCAGGGTCATAAGGTCGAGCAGTGCCACAATAAGAATTCCTGAGCTAGGAGTCCTCATAGAACCTGGTCCTATGGCCGAGGCCTTCATATCGAATGTGGAAGGTGTCCTCGACCGTGTCGAGAGAGTAGTATCCATGATGGCCCGTTTCTCAGACGACCCGGAGGAGAGGGCTAAAGCGGCCGAGCTGTTGGCGAAGATATGGGATGCACGGGAGGGGAAGGTGAAGTTCACCCTCATAATAGACGACCCGTTCGGGAATAGCACGATAGCCCCGCCCGACAAGAGCCGCGTGAAGGTGCGGAGGCTCACGGACGAAGAAGTCAGGCAGCTCAAGTCGGGCCCCTTTATAACTGTGGAGGTGAAGGAGGCCAAATACCAGCGTTAAGGTTAAATACCTTAGCCAGGGCCCCCAGGGAGAAAGGTGATCTGTTGTGAGGCCCAGGTTCTTGCATCAGGTAAATAGGGGGCCTAATCCGCCCCACGTAGTGAACGTGGTAATCGAGATACCCATGGGCTCTAGGAACAAGTATGAGGTAGACCGTGATACGGGCCTCCTGAAGCTGGACCGCGTGCTCCACTCGCCCTTCCACTACCCGACCGATTACGGCTTCATACCCAGGACGCTCTGCGAGGACGGCGATGCCTTAGATGCCCTCGTCATGACCCACCACCCGGTCTACCCGCTCTGCATAGTCGAGGCGAGGCCCATAGGCGTCCTGAGGATGAGGGACGAAAAGGGCATGGACGAGAAAATCCTATGCGTCCCGCTCGGGGACCCGAGGTTTAAGAGAGTCCACGACATAACCGATATACCTGAGCATTGGTTGGCCGAGATAGCCCACTTCTTCGAGAGGTACAAGGAGCTGGAGGAGGGGAAGTTCACGGAGATATTGGGCTGGGCTGGGGCGGAGGAGGCCAAGAAGGTCGTGCAGAAGGCCATGGAGCTATACGACAGGACCTACGGGCAGGCAGGAAGAGCTTAAATATCACCTCCCCTTCTTTTCCCTCCCGGGGGGTTAAAGAGATAGACCCGTGTTCAGCACGTTCAGCCGGTGCGAAAGGCTTAAGAGGGAGCCCTAAGGCAAGGGGGCTGAGCGGAAATGCTCTCGCCTGAAGACCTATTCGTAGTGGTGAAGGCCTTCTTCGAGGAGAAGGGCCTAGTAAGACAGCACCTTGATTCCTATAACGATTTCATAGAGCACGGTCTCCAGGAGGTCATAGACAGCGTTGGGGAAATCGAGATACCATCGCCCGAGGGGCCCTTCAAGGTGGTCTTCGGCAAGGTGAAGGTCGGCCGCCCCCGCGTGAAGGACATACACCTGGGCGAGAAGCCCCTATACCCCATGGAGGCCAGGATTAGGAACCTCACCTACGCGGCCCCAATCATTCTCGAGATGAGGAGGGTCCAAGATGGGAAAGAATACGAGCCCGAGGAAGTTGAGATAGGCGATATACCCGTGATGCTCAGGTCGAAAATATGCCTCTTAAACGGCATGCCTGAGGAAGAACTGATAGCCGTCGGCGAGGACCCAGACGACCCAGGCGGCTACTTCATAATAAACGGTTCCGAGAGGGTCATAGTTTCCCTGGAGGACCTGGCCCCGAACCGCATCCTGGTCGATATAGATACCAGGAGGGCCAAGCCCATCTACAGGGCCAAGGTCCTGAGCACCATCCTGGGCTTCAGGTCCAGAGTTGAGGTCTCCCTGAAGCCCGATGGCGTCATATACGTGAGTATGCCCAGGGTCCCGTCCGAGATACCTTTCCCGATAGTAATGAGGGCCCTGGGCGTTGAAACGGACCGTGAGATAGCCGAGATGGTGTCGGCAGACGAGGAGATGATAGCTGAGCTGGACCCGTCGTTTGAAGCCTGTATGGGCATTTTCACGAGGGAAGACGCCATAATCTACATAGGGAACCGCGTCGCCCATGGTCAGACGCTCGAGTACAGGATAAATAAGGCAGAGCAGGTTCTCGACAAATACTTCCTGCCCCACCTCGGAAGGACCGAGGAAGCCAGGCGTGATAAGGCC
Organism: Candidatus Bathyarchaeota archaeon ex4484_135; assembly: GCA_002255025.1. Taxonomy (GTDB): domain Archaea; phylum Thermoproteota; class Bathyarchaeia; order EX4484-135; family EX4484-135; genus EX4484-135. Next base: position 7,601 of record NJEJ01000009.1, read on the forward strand.
GTCTTCTTGGCCGAGATGGCGAGGCGTGTCATAGAGCTGAAGCTCGGCCGTAGGAAACCGGACGATAAGGACCACATGAAGAACAAGAGGCTTAAGCTGGCCGGGCCCCTCCTGGCCGATATATTCAGCACGGCCTTCAAGAGCCTCTGCCGCGATATGCGGTATCAGCTCCAGAGGCTGAGCCACAAGAAGTACATAAAGCTGAGGGCCGCCGTCCGGGAGGGCGTCATAACCGAGAAGCTCCAGCACGCCTTAGCCACGGGCAACTGGGGCAGGGGCCGTGTGGGCATAACGCAGCTCCTCGAGAGGACGAACATGCTCTCAATGCTCAGCCACTTGAGGCGTGTCCAATCCCCGCTGAGCCGCAGCCAGCCGAACTTCGAGGCAAGAGACCTCCACTCGACCCAGTGGGGCCGCCTCTGCCCGAATGAGACGCCCGAGGGTGCTAACTGTGGTCTGGTGAAGAACTTGGCCCTCATGGCCTGCCTGTCCGTGGGGGCCGATAAGGAGCACGTCATAAAGGCCCTCTATGAACTTGGCGTGGTCCCGAGGGAAGAAGCCGATAGGGAACTCAGGCTGAAGGGTGCTATAGTCTTCGTGGATGGCTTCCCCATAGGCTACTGCACGGACCACGTCAGGCTGGTGGAGGAGTTCAAGGCCCTGAGGCGTGCTGGCAAGATAAGCCCCGAGGTCAACATAGGCTACTACGAGGGCGTCGGCTCGAACCCAGAGGTCTACGTGAACTGCGACCCAGGCCGTATTCGCAGGCCTCTCATAGTGGTCGAGAACGGCAAGCCCAAGCTCACGCTCGAGCATATAGAGAAGCTCAGGAAGGGAGAGCTGAAGTTCGAGGACCTGGTCAGGGAAGGCGTCATCGAGTACCTGGATGCCGAGGAAGAGGAGAACACTTACATAGCCCTGAAGCCCGAGGACATTACGCCGGAGCACACGCACCTCGAGATAGCACCCTATGCCATATTGGGCATTTGTGCTGGCATAATACCATTCGCCGAGTACAACCAATCGCCACGCAACTCCTATGAAGCAGCCATGGCTAAGCAGGCCCTGGGCTTCTACGCCAGCAACTACATGTTCAGGGTGGACACGAGAGCTCACATCCTACACTACCCACAGAAGCCTTTGGTGACCACCAAGCCTATTGAGGTCATAGGATATAGCAAGAGGCCATCCGGCCAGAACTGCATTGTGGCCGTGCTGTGCTTCGGCGGCTACAACATGGAGGACGCCATAGTCTTCAACAAGGCCTCCATAGACCGCGGCCTGGCTAGGTCAACGCTCTTCAAGCTTTACGAGGCCGCTAGACGTACTTACCCAGGCGGCCTGAAGGACGAGTTCAAGAAGCCCGAGCCGGGCATCAGGGGCTACAAGGGCGATAAGTACTACGTGGGCCTCGAGGCCGACGGCATAGTGAGGCTGGAGCAGGGCGTCAAGGACGGCGACGTACTGGTCGGCCGCCTCAGCCCGCCGAGGTTCATGGAGGAGTACGGGCCCAGGATGCCCATGAGGGGAGCGGTCGAGATGCGTGATACCTCCGTGGCCCTCAAGGCGGGCGAGAAAGGCGTTGTTGATGAGGTCTTCGTGACCGAGGATGCCGAGGGCAATAGGCTCGTGAAGGTGAAGGTCCGCGATAACAGGATACCCGAAATAGGGGATAAGTTCGCCTCTAGGCACGGCCAGAAGGGCGTCATAGGTGCCATCTACCCGCCGGAGGACATGCCCTTCACGGAGGACGGCGTAGTACCGGACATAATAATCAACCCGCACGCCATACCGAGCCGTATGACCATAGGGCAGTTCTTGGAGTCCATGGCTGGCAAGGTAGCCGCCATGACGGGCCACCCGGTCGATGGGACGCCCTTCGTGGGCGTGAAGCCCGAGGAGATAGAGAGGATGCTGATCGAGGCTGGCTTCAGCTACACGGGCCGTGAGGTCATGTACAACGGCATGACGGGCGAGAAGTACGTGGCCGACATCTTCGTGGGCATCGTCTACTACCAGAGGCTGCACCACATGGTGGCAGACAAGATACACGCTAGGGCCAAGGGCCGCGTCCAGATACTGACCAGGCAGCCTACAGAGGGCAGGGCCCGCGGCGGCGGCCTGAGGTTCGGCGAGATGGAGCGTGACTGCCTCATAGGGCACGGTGCCGCCATGCTCCTCAAGGACAGGCTGCTCGACGAATCGGACAGGTACGTCATGCTCGTCTGCAAGAAGTGCGGTTTCATAGCCTACTACGACGCCAGGAAGAGGAAGTACGTCTGCCGCCTCTGCGGAGATGAGGCCGAGATCTACCCTGTGGTGGTCTCGTACGCCTTCAAGCTCCTGCTCCAGGAGATAATGAGCTTGTGCATAGCTCCCAGGCTTATACTGGGGGACAAGGTGTGAGGTGGGGAGCATGTCGGAGCTGACCAGGCTCTTGCCAGGTGCCGTGAAGGTCATCAAGGGAGTGAAGTTCGGCGTCCTCTCGCCGGACGAGATAAGGAAGATGTCCGTCGTCGAGGTCCAGATGCCCGATACCTATGACGAGTCGGGAGAGCCCATACCTGGCGGCCTCATGGACGGCCGTCTGGGCACGTTAGAGCCCGGCCAGAGGTGCCGGACCTGTGGGAACAGGGACCCATTCTGCCCCGGCCACTTCGGCCACATAGAACTGGCCGTGCCCGTCATACACGTGGAGTTCGTGAAGATAATCCACGACCTCCTGAGGGCCACCTGCCGTTACTGCGGACGCCTCAGGATACCCGACGGCATATGCCCGCTCTGCGGGGGCATATTGAGGTTCAACCGAGAGGTTGGCACCTACACCTGCCAGAAGTGCTCGACCTCCTTCACGCCCGAGGAGCTGGCTAAGGCTAAGAAGAACATGACGGAGGAAGCCCAGAAGGCCTACGCGACTACCATGACCATAGAGAAGCTGAAGAAACGCATGGAACGCCTAGAGGCCATGTTGGGCAAGGTGCCGGAGAGCTTCTACAAGTTCGTCCTGAAGGAGGCCATGAAGCACAAGGAGTGCCCGCACTGCGGGACCCCAAACTACAAGATAGAGCTCATAAAGCCCACCACCTTCCACGAGCACACCGAGACCGGCGTCCAACACCTCACGCCTAGTGCAGTCAGGGAGAGGCTCGAGCGGATACCTGATGAGGACCTCATCCTGTTGGGCATAGACCCGAAGAGTGCCAGGCCCGAGTGGATGGTGCTGACCGTGTTGCCCGTGCCACCCGTTTATGTAAGGCCAGCCATAACGCTCGAGACGGGCATAAGGTCCGAAGACGACCTGACGCACAAGCTGGTGGACATACTGAGGATAAACCAGAGGCTTAAGGAGGACCTGGAGAGCGGGGCACCTCCCCTGATAATCCAGGACTTATCGGAGCTGTTGGCTTACCACGTGAACACGTACTTCGACAACGAGATTTCTGGCGTCCCGTCCGCGAAGCACAGGTCGGGCAGGGTCCTGAAGGCCCTCGCCCAGAGGCTTAAGGGCAAGGTGGGCCGGTTCAGGGGCCACCTGACGGGCAAGCGTGTTGACTTCTCGGCCAGGACGGTCATATCGCCTGACCCGAACATAGACATCAATGAGGTAGGCGTCCCGGTAGAAATAGCCATGAAGCTGAGGGTCCCCGAGCGGGTAACGCCCTGGAACCTGGAGAAGATGCGTGAGCTGGTCAGGAACGGGCCGGACCGTTATCCCGGTGCCGTCTACGTCATAACGCCGGACGGCCGCAAGCTCAGGCTCGAGTTCGTGAAGGACCTAGACGAGCTCGCCGAGCAGATAGGGCCCGGCTGGGTGGTGGAGAGGCACCTCATGGACGGGGACATAGTCCTGTTCAACAGGCAGCCCTCGCTGCACCGCATGTCCATAATGGCCCACAGGGTCCGTGTCCTGCCCTACAAGACCTTCAGGCTCCACCTCTGTGCCTGCCCGCCCTACAACGCGGACTTCGATGGCGATGAGATGAACTTGCACGTCCCTCAGAGCGAGGAAGCGAGGGCTGAGGCCAGGCTTCTCCTCCAGGTCCAGGACCACATACTCTCCCCGAGGTTCGGAGGCCCGATAATAGGTGCCATAAGGGACTTCCTCTCCATGGCTTACCTCCTCACCCGCAAGTCCACCTACCTGACCAAGGACGAGGTCTGTAGGCTCCTGGCGGCCGCCGGCTATGAAGGGCCCCTGCCCGAGCCGGACGTGAAGGAGCCCGTGGAGCTCTGGTCCGGGAAGAAGATATTCAGCATATTCCTGCCCAAGGACTTCAACTACACCTTTAAGGCTAAAACGTGCCGTTCCTGCTCGGTGTGCCTGAAGGAGAAGTGCCCGTACGACGCTTACGTGGTCATAAAGGATGGCCAGCTGATATGTGGCACGATAGATAAGAACGCCATAGGTGCCGAGCAGACGGAGGGCCTGCTCCACAGGCTCGTGAAGGACTACGGCACCGAGTTCGCCCGTGATTTCCTGAACAGGCTTTGCCGCCTCCTCAACGTCTTCGGGACCATGAAGGGCTTCACCTACGGCTACGACGAACTCAAGCTGCCGGACGAGGTCGTGGAGAAGATAAGGGAGGTCTTGAGGAATGCCGAGGAGAAGGTGAACGAGCTCATAGAGCAGTACAGGGCTGGCACTCTGAAGCCCCTGCCCGGCATGACGCTTGAGGAATCCCTGGAGAACTACATAATGGATGTCCTCTCCAAGGCCCGTGAGGAAGCGGGCAAGATAGCCGATGAGTACTTCATCATGGATAACGCTGGCACCATAATGACCAGGACGGGTGCCAGGGGCTCCAAGCTGAACATAGGCCAAATGTCCGCCAACGTGGGCCAGCAGTCCGTGAGGGGACGCCGCATAACCCGTGGGTACACGAACCGCACGCTCCCGCACTTCAAGCCGGGCGACGTATCGCCAAAGGCCCGTGGCTTCGTCTACTCCTGCTTCAGGGACGGCCTGGACCCGATAGAGTTCTTCTTCCACGCCATGGGCGGCCGCGACGGCCTCGTGGACACGGCCGTCAGGACACAGCAGAGCGGCTACATGCAGCGTAGGCTCATACACGCTCTGGAGCACCTGAAGGTCGAGTACGACGGCACCGTCAGGACGCCCACAGGCTGTATAGTGCAGTTCCGCTATGGCGAAGATGGCGTTGACCCGGCAAAGAGCGATCACGGTAAGGCCGTTAACGTCGTCAGGTTGGTCGAGCAGGTCAAGCTGGCCGTTGGTCCTGGAGAACCGGCCCCAGAGGACTACATAGAGGAGAGGCTGGCCCAGGTAGAACACGAGCTCACCAAGGCCATAAGGGACGAGCTAAGGGAGGAACTCAGAAAGGCCCGCCTGAGCAAGGAGGGCGTGGATAGGGCCATAGAGCTGGCCGTGATAAGGTACAAGAGAGCCCTCGTCGAGCCAGGCGAGGCCGTTGGCGTCGTGACTGCACAGTCCATAGGAGAGCCTGGCACGCAGATGACGCTCAGGACCTTTCACTATGCCGGCGTCAGGGAGCAGAACGTCACGCTTGGCCTCCCGAGGCTCATAGAGATAGTCGACGCGAGGAGGCAGCCTTCCACGCCCATAATGGAAATAAGGCTGGACGAGGAGCACAGGAAGTCGGAGGAGAAGGCCCGTGAAGTCGCGAAGAGGATAATACATACTACCGTCGAGAGCGTCACGAAGGACATCTACAGGGACATCCTGAGGGAATGCGTGGTGCTTGACCTAGACGAGGACATGATGGCTGACAGGGACGTGACGGTCGACGAGGTGGTCAGGGCCATAGAGACCAGCCTGAAGTGCACGGTCGATGTGGAGGGCTTGAGGCTCTACGTGAGGCCGAAGTCTGGCGAGGCAAAGGCCCTTAGGAGGCTTATCGAGAAGCTGCCCTCCGTCCACATAAAAGGCGTCCCTGGCATAAAGAGGGTCATAGTAGACAAGGACTCGATGACGGGCGAGTGGTTCATAAGGGCAGATGGCTCGAACCTCAGGGGCGTCATAGATGTCGAGGGCGTGGACCCAACCAGGACTTACACGAACGACATACATGAGGTAGCATCTGTCTTAGGCATAGAGGCAGCCCGCAACGCCATAATAAGGGAGGCTAAGGGCGTCCTCGACGAGCAGGGCCTAGACGTGGACATAAGGCACATAATGCTCGTGGCAGACACCATGACGAACACGGGCGTTGTGAGGCAGATAGGTCGCCACGGCGTCGCGGGCGAGAAGGCCAGCGTCTTAGCCAGGGCTGCCTTCGAGACGCCGATAGTGAACCTCGTGAAGGCAGCCGTCAGGGGCGAGGTGGACGAGCTGAGGGGCGTCACGGAGAACATACTCATAGGCCAGCCAATACCCGTCGGGACGGGTGCAGTCACCCTATTCATGAGCCTCATGCCCAAGGAGGCTGGGAGCTGATGTCCTTCAGCATGGCCGAGCTGGCGAAGGCCATAGGCATGGCCGTCAGGACGGGCAAGGTCCTGCTGGGCTCTAAGAGCACCATAAAGGCCGCCAAGTTGGGCAAGGCCAAGGTCATAGTGGTGGCCGAGAACTGCCCAGCCCATATAAGGGCCGACATAGAGTACTACGCCCGCCTGTCCGGCATACCGGTGGTGGAGTTCAAGGGCTCGAGCTGGGACCTCGGGCACGTTTGTGGAAAACCCTTTATGGTGGCTGCCCTAGCCGTGAAGGACCCAGGCCTGTCGAAGATAATGGAGCTGGTGGGAGAGGAGGGGGAGGAAGGTGCCTGAGGGTCCTCGGGTGCGGCTCACGGCCAAGGAGATGGGCCTCATAGCCTTATTCGAGACCATGACTGGGGCCGTGGTGGAGGATTGCGTGGTCGACGACAAGAACGACAGGATAATATTCGTGGTGAAGAAGGGGCACATGGGCCTTGCCATAGGGAAGAAGGGCCGAAAGGTCAAGCTGTTGGAGAAGCTCATGAGGAAGAAGCTGGAGGTCGTCGAGTACTCGGAGGACGTGAGGGAATTCCTGGCGAACGCCCTCAAGCCGGTCCGGATCCAGGGCATAAGGCTGACCGAGCGTCCGGACGGCAGGAAGATAGCTGTCGTATCAGTTGACCCGAAGGACAAGGCCAGGGCCATAGGCAAGAACGGCCGCAACGCTGAGAAGCTGAGGCTACTGGCCAGGAGGTATTTTGGCATAGACAACGTCATGATACTCTAGGCCCTCGGTGCCTTCCGCCAGCCTCCACGGCCCCATCGGTTGGCCTGGCTTTGCTGTCATGTAGCGGATTAAGGATAAATAAGGCCCTCTGGGGCCGGGTTAAGTAGGGCTCAGGAGGGAGGGAGATGACAGGCTCGAAGTCGCCGAGGGGCGAGTTCGCGGCCAGGAAGCTGAAGCAGAAGCGTAAGAAGTTCAGGTGGAGCGATTACTACTACAAACGTAGGATGCTCAGGATAAAGGAGAAGTTCGACCCGATGGGCGGTGCCCCCATGGCCAGGGGCATAGTACTGGAGAAGGTGGGCGTTGAGAGCCGTCAGCCCAACTCGGCCATAAGGAAGTGCGTCCGCGTCCAGCTAGTGAAGACGGGCAAGGTGGTGACGGCCTTCCTGCCCGGGGACGGTGCCCTCAACGTGGTGGATGAGCACGACGAGGTCATAATAGTGGGCATAGGCGGTACCAGGGGCCGCTCCATGGGCGACATACCGGGCGTGAAGTACAAGGTCATAATGGTGAACGGCGTGCCGCTCAAGGACCTAGTGACGGGCAAGCGTGAGAAGCCCATGAGGTGATAACCGTGCCAGCTGAGGAAGCAGGCCCCGGGGAGATAAAGCTCTTCGGGAAGTGGAGCTTCCGGGGGATCGAGGTAAGGGACCCGGGCCTGAAGCGTTACATATGTCTTAAGCCCGTCTACTGGCCCCACAGCATGGGGCGTCATGAGCACAGGCGTTTCGGGAAAGCAGAGGTCAATATAGTTGAGCGTTTCATAAATCAGCTCATGAGGCCTGGCCACAACACGGGCAAGAAAACGAAGGCTATAAAGGCCGTCAGGAATGCCTTTGAGATAATACACCTCATGACGGGCGAGAACCCGATACAGATCCTCGTGAGGGCAGTTGAGAACGCGGCCCCCTGTGAGGACACGACGAGGATAGCTTACGGCGGCATAGTATATCACGTCTCGGTCGACATATCGCCCCAGAGGAGGGTTGACCTGGCCCTCAGGCACCTGGCCGAGGGAGCCCGGCAGGCTGCCTTCAGGAGCCTCAGGTCCCTCGAGGAGTGTATAGCCGAGGAGCTCATACTGGCCTCTAAGGGGGACATGAGGAGCCACGCCGTCCAGAAGAGACACGAGATGGAACGCATAGCCGAGGCCAGCAGGTGAAGGCTGCCGAGGCCTGCTCTATTCACGTCTTGCCACTTCTTCAGGACCGCTGTTGTGTTATGGTGTCCGCACTACGAGAGCGGTAGGAGCTGAGTTAGTGTGGCCATGGAAATGCTTATAAGAAAGCCCTGAGCCAGCCTCAGGTGCCTTATTTGACGGGCGGAGAAGGCGAGGTCCTGAACAGGATGGAGGAAGTCCTCGAGAGGCTCTTGAAATCACAAGAAAGGGTCATGATATTCATAGACGGCCCGAACCTCTATGGCCAGCTGAAGCAATTGGGCCAGAAGGTAGATTACTTCAAGCTCGTGAAGGAACTGGCCGAGGGCCGCCGCCTCATAAGGACCTACATGTACGTTACCTATAACCCAAGGGACGAAGAGGAGAAACGCAAGATGGTGAGCTTCATAAGGGTCCTCGAGGATGGCGGTGGCTTCAACGTGAAGGCCATACCAAAACGCTTCAGGAACGGCCGCTGGATCGAGAAGGGCACTGACGTATCCCTGGTGACGGACATGCTCACGCTGGCCTACAACGACGCCTACGACACAGCCATTTTGGTCTCGGGCGATACGGATTTCGTGGAAGCCGTCAGGGCCGTCAAGGCGAGGGGCAAGAAGGTAGAAGTGGCCATGTTCTCCAACGCGGTCGGGGAGGAGCTGAAACGTATCGCAGACAGGTTCGTGCCCCTAGAGTACATAATGAACAGGGTGAGGTTAAGCGGGAAGTCCTCCTTCAGCCCGCCAACGCCATAAGGGCTAAGAAGGCCACCTGGACCAGCACGGAACTCGCTATCAGGGCCGACGCTATGGCCATGCCTTCACGCCCGAACCAATCCCGGCCCATCTTTCGGTCCAAGAGGATCCTGAGGGCACCCCCCATGGCGAAGGGCACGGAGTAATAGGGCAGCAGGACGAGCCCCATGGCCAACCCCATGAGCGATATGGGCGTCAGGGCCTCTAACACGGCCCCTGAGAAGGCACCGATTAGGAAGGTCCAAGGATCTATAATGCCCTTAATACGCCTCTCGGCCACCATCCTCACGAGCGGGAGGCTGAGCATCACGCTCACGCAGGGCATCTGAGGGCTGCCCAGGCCCCACAGCCTCCAGGCCAAGAGGATGAAGCCCGCACTGGCCGTGAAGCTCGGGAGCCAGGTCACCAGCCTGGCCTTCACTATGTCCTTGAACTCGAGGCCTAGCTCACGTCTCACCTTGCCGTAGCCGGAGAGGAGGACGCCTTCCCAGGCACCATGGGAGCCCTCGCCGGGCATGATGATGTAGGGCGTGTAGCCCTTGTAGCCCGTGGCTAGGATGGGTGCCGCGTAGAGCCAGAACTCGTGCGTCCCCATGGTCATGCCCACCTCGCCAGCCATCTTGACCAGGACGGCGTAATCGAGGAGCATGAGCAAGGTGGCCGACAGGAGGGCCACCACGACCGATATGAGCGGGCTTAGGGGCCTGAGCGGGTTGAGGAAGAAGGCCAGCAGGCCCACGGAAGCTATTACGGCTAGGTAAGCAGCCAAGAGCTTCTTATTGGCTTTCAGGGACCTGAAGAAGTAGGAAAGAAGTTCCCCGTAGCCGACCCCCTTGACCTCGGTTTGCCCTTCCCGGCGAGCTTCCTTCTCGGCCCTGATCTTGCTCGCCAAGCTCCTTATGGCCGTGGTTAACAGGCCGCCCAGCAGCATCATGCCCAAGGCCGGTGATATGAGGAACTTCATGACCGCGTCCCTGTAGAGCTCCATGGGCTCTTTCACCGGGGCCAGGAGGCCCCTGGAGACGAGCAGCGGGACCACGAGGGCGTACGTGATCAGGCTCGAGGCCAGCATGCTGAAGGAGACGGCTGGCCCTATCATGAGGCCGCAGGCCACGAAGACCACGCTCAGGTAGATGCCCAATATGAAGCCCTTGGGCAGGTAAGGCGATAAGTCTATGAGGACGGCTGGCACGCCGAGGGCCTCCAGGGCGTACTGCAGGCCCGTAATGGCCAGGCCTATGGCCATGAAATAAGCTATTGTCCTCAGCCTGCGACCTCCCTCCTCGAAGCAGGCATCTATTATGGTAGCCGGTGCCCTGTAAAACGGGAATACCATGCGTTCCGACCGGTCAATCAGGGGCTGTACGGCATAGGCTACTATTATGCCCGTGGCCGTCGAAAGGGCTGCTATGACGAACA